>JBEKZN010000016.1:0-21802 GCA_049509815.1 Opitutales bacterium | reverse complement strand
CAAGGCACCTACTACCTCATGCAAGCCCCCGTCCCCCTCGCCTCCAACCCCCGGCTCTTCCTCCGCCTCAACGTCACCGGGCAGTAGAAGCGTCCTCGTATAGCAAGGCGACGATTTTTAGCCATGGGTTGAAGTCCGCGGAGCTCCCGGATCGAGTGACGGCGTCGCGTAGCGACAATCGCATTTCAGCATGGAGCCCGGAAGCGGCTGAAGACCGTCTAAACCGACCGCCTTCGGGCAGTCCGCCCAACAAATCCTGAATCAATGCAACAGAGCCGCCACGATAGCTCCGACCATTCCGCACCCCTACTTCATCGCCCCGAGGGCTTCGTCGCGGCTGGTGTAGATGGGGAAAATGCTGGTGAAACCGGAGATTTCGAAAACCTGCTTGACGGTGGGGGTCAGCGAGGCGAGACCGATGGCGCCCTGGAGCTTGCGGAACTGCTTGGCCGAGGCCAGGAGCACGCGCAGGCCGGCGCTGGAAATGTACTCGAGGCCGCCCGCGTCCACCAGAACCTTGCTGACGCCCTTGCCGGCGAGGCCGTTAAGCTCGGTTTCGAGCTGGCCATGGGTGTTGATGTCGAGCCGGCCCTTGAGGCTGACTACGGTGACGGTGTTAACGACTTCGGTGCGAATTTCCACGGTGGTTCCTGCGCTGTTGGTTGAGTTTGGGATGGGGTAACTGCGGGAAAGCTAGTTTTGTTACACGCGCCGACATTAGCAAGTAGAAATCACGGGGCAGTCTTGACTGTGTCCCCTGGAGGCTGGAATGCAGCAGGGGCGTCCTACTTGATGCCAAGGACGTCGAACAGGACCTCAAAGGACATGGCGAAGATAAAGGCGCCCAGGAAAATGCAGACCGGAAGCGTCAGCACCCAGGCCAGGATGATGTTGCGCAGGGTTTCCTTCTGCAGCCCGGAGCGGTTGGCGAACATGGTGCCGGCAATGCCCGAGGAGAGCACGTGCGTGGTGCTGACGGGCAAGCCGAAGCGGTCGGCCGCCAGAATGGTGCACATCGCTACAAGTTCGGCGCTGGCGCCCTGCGCGTAGGTCAGGTGGGCTTTGCCGATTTTCTCGCCGACGGTGACGACGATGCGCTTCCAGCCCACCATGGTGCCCAAGCCGAGAGCAAAGGCCACGGCGACCTTGACCCAGGTGGGGATGTATTTGGTGAGCTGGTCGAGGGAGGTCTTGTAGGCGGAGAGCGTGGTTTTGGCTTCGGAGTCGGTAATCTTGCCGCTCTTGAGCAGTTTGGCGATGCCCTCGTCCACGAGGTAAACGCTCGTGCGCAACGCGCTGCGATCATCGGGAGCGAGATCGGAAAAGCTTTTGATCGGAGTGATCACGCTGGTGACCTGCTGGTTGAGCGCAGCGATGGCAGGTATCGTCTGCGGGCCGATTTGGCCGCCGGGGCCGACGTAGTTGGTAACAAGGAGCGTCGCGTTGTCCGACGCCGCCAGCGTCACGGCGTTGGGCCCCGCAGCGCTGATCAAAGCGGCGGTGACTTTCTGGGAGTCAGCGGCGACATGCCCCAATGTCGTGGAGTCGGCGGTCATGTTGAGCGCAAACAGGCCCGGGACGATGCCGATGAGGATGAGCATGATCAGGCCCATGCCCTTTTGGCCGTCGTTGGATCCGTGGGCATAACTGACCCCTGTGCAGGTAAACAGCAACAGCGTGCGGATCCACCAAGGCGGGCTTTTGCCCTTGTCGGGAGCGCGGTAGAGCGCGGGATTTTTGATCACGGCCTTGGACAGCAGGAGCAGCAGCGCGGAGAAACAGAAGCCCACCACGGGTGAGATCAGCAGCGCGAGGCCGACGTTTTTGGTGCTGGCCCAATTGACGCCGCCGGTGAAATTGTGCCCGGGCATGAGGAGGGCGTGCGCGAGGCCGACCCCGAGAATGGAGCCAACCAGGGTGTGCGAGCTGGACGCAGGCAGCCCCAGGTACCAGGTCCCTAGATTCCAGATAATCGCAGACAACAGCAGCGAGAACACCATCGCGAATCCGGCGCTGCTGCCGACGTGAATAACCAGTTCGACCGGCAAAAGGCTGATGATGCTGTACGCGACCGTGCCGCTCGAAACCAGCACCCCGAAGAGGTTCCACAGGCCGGACCAAACCACGGCAAAATGGGGTTTGAGCGTGTTAGTGTAGATGACCGTGGCGACCGCGTTGGCGGTGTCGTGAAAGCCGTTCACAAACTCGAAAGCGAGCGCCAGGCCAAGGGCCAGCACCAGGAAAATGGCCTGGACGAACGGAATGGTGACGTCGCCGATATGCATGAGGGAGCTTCCTTAGGGAGCGGCGGAGGGTAGCCGGTGAATGTGGCATAAACGCGACACGCAAGTTACTCTCCGGTGACAATCCAACCCTCGCGTTCGAACGTGCGCCCTCCGGTTGCGGACCCATCACCGGGCCTGTTCTGTCGTTCTTAAGCTACCCAACCATTCAGTCGTCCCGGATCGAAATCCGTGCCCAACCTGCCCTACTCCCATTCGATCGTCGCCGGGGGCTTGGAGGAGATGTCATAGACGACGCGGGAGACATCGCGCACTTCGTTGGTGATGCGGCTGGAGATTTGCTGCAGGAGGTCAGCGGGCAGGCGGGACCAGTCGGCCGTCATGGCGTCAATGCTTTCAACCACGCGCACCGCGATGACCCACGAGTAGTTGCGCTCGTCTCCTACAACGCCGACGGATTTTACCGGCAGGAACACGCAGAAGGACTGCCAGACCTTCCAGTACCAGCCGGAAGCCATCATTTCCTCGTGGAGGATGGCGTCGGCGCGGCGCAGGACGGCAAGCTTGTCCGGCGTGACTTCGCCGAGAACGCGCACGCCCAAGCCGGGGCCGGGGAAGGGCTGGCGCCAGACGACTTCGCGCGGCAGGCCAAGCTGCGCTCCCACGGCGCGGACTTCGTCCTTGAAAAGCTCGCGCAGCGGCTCGACCAGCTTGAGCTTCATGCGCGCGGGCAGGCCGCCGACATTGTGATGGCTTTTGATGACCGCCGCGGGATTGTTGCCGATGGAGACGGACTCGATGACGTCCGGATAAAGCGTGCCCTGACCCAGAAACTCGGCGGGGCCGACGGATTTGAGCGATTTTTCAAAGACCTTGATGAACGTGCGACCGATGATTTTGCGCTTTTCTTCGGGGTCGCTCACGCCCTTGAGTCGGCGCAGGAAAAGCGGGCCGGCGTCGGCCACGCGCAGGTCGATGCGGAAGTGCTTTTTGTAAAGGTTGATGACGGCCTCGCGCTCGCCTTCGCGCAACAGGCCGTTGTCCACAAAAACGCAAACGAGCTGACGGCCGATGGCCTTGTGCAGCAGCGCGGCGGCGACGGAGGAGTCCACCCCGCCGCTGAGGCCCAGGATGACGCGCGCCTTGCCGACCTGGGCGCGGAGCTGGCGCACGGCGTGCCCGATGAAGTTGCGCATCGTCCAGTTGCGCTTCGCGCCGCACACGCCGAAGAGGAAATTCTTGTAAATATCGATGCCGCGCTCGGTGTGGAAGACTTCGGGGTGAAACTGGATTCCGTAGAAGTTGCGCTTGCGGTCCTCGATGGCGGCGTATTCGGAATTTTCAGTAGTGCCAATCGCGGTGAAGCCCGGCGGCAGCTTGATCAGGCGGTCGCCATGGGAGTTCCAGACGCGCAGCTTTTTGGGCAGCTTGGAAAAAAGACGCCCGGGAATTTTGACCCGCAAGGTGCCGTGGCCGTATTCGCGGTGGGTGCTCTTGGAGACCTTGCCCTTGAGCAGGAAGCCGAGGAGCTGGATGCCGTAGCAGATGCCGAGCACCGGGACGCCCAGCTCAAAAATGCCGAGGTCGGGCAACGGCGCATCCGCGGCGAACACACTGCTCGGGCCCCCGGAAAGGATGATGCCGATGACGCCTTCACGGCGCAGGGTTTCCGCGGGGGTGCGGAAATGGTAGATCTTCGAATAGACCTGGCACTCGCGGATGCGGCGCGCGATGACCTGGGTGTACTGCGAACCGAAATCCAGGACGGCGATGGTGGCCGGGGCAGACATGGGAAAAATGGCAAAACCGCCCATCAACGCCCGAATTCGCCAACGACCGCGAAAAGGGCGCAACCGGCGGCTTAGAATTTAAGTTTGGAGTTCTCGAACGCGCAGCCGGGGCAGGCGGCCTCGTGCAGATTGCGCGGGGCGGAATAGAGGCGGCCACACTTAAGGCAGTGGAAGAGCGACTGGGCGCGCTCGCGGTTGTAGATGCGCCATTCACGCTCGTCGTAATAAATCCAAAGACTCAGCGTGAGCACGAGCCCGGCGGACACGTACAGAAAGGCGTAGAAACTGAGTTCGAGGGAGATCACGCGCGGGAAGGGGAAAGCATTCCAAGGGAGGAAAGGAACACCGCCAAGCTCATAAACAGCGGAAGGCGTGCCAAAATGCGGGAATGCGGGAGCCGGCGCGCGCGAATTGGGGGCTGGAGGCGGGCGCGGTGGGCGGGTTGCGGCGGAAGGACGCCGATTAGGACTTTTCCGGCGCGGGCACCTCGGCGACCGCGGCGGGTGCGTCCGCAGCCGGCGCTTCCGGAGCGGCCGCGGCTTCGGCAGCCACGGGTGCCGCGGACGCGGGCGTTTGCCCGGACTTCTTTTTGCCCTTGGCCCCACCTTTGCGGCGGGAGGACTTCTTATAGCCTTCGTCGCCGGCAGGAATCAGCTCAATCAAGGCCATGGGAGTGGCGTCGCTGATGCGAGAAACGAGCTTGTAAATGCGGGTGTAGCCGCCGGTGCGGTTGAGGAACTCGGAGGCGCGCTCGTCAAACAGATCGCGCACGGCCTGCGGGTCGCGCAGACGGGCAGCGGCGAGGCGGCGGTAGTGGAGCTTGCGGCCGGTGTCCTCGGTCTGGGCGGCCTTTTTGGCGAGGGTGATGGCGCGCTCGACAAAGGGGCGCACAGCCTTGGCCTTGGCCAGGGTCGTCTGAATGCGGCGGTGCTTGATCAAGGCGGAAGCCAGCGTGGCCACGAGGGCGACGCGGTGCTCCTTTTTGACGCCGAGGAGGTGGCGGTGTTTCTGGTGGCGCATGGAAAGACAGAATTAAGAATTGAAAATTCCAGATTCAAAATTCGCGCATCTTGAATCTTCCATTTTCCATTCTCCGGTGGGCGTTTAGGAGGCGGGGGCTTCGGCGGGTTTCTCGAGCATGCGCTCGTCGAACTTCATGCCGAGGGACAGGCCGAGCTGCTCGAGCTTCTGCTTGATCTCGTTGAGCGACTTCTTGCCGAAGTTGCGGTACTTGAGCATTTCCTGCTCGGTCTTCATCGCCAGCTCGCCGACAGTGGTGATGTTGGCGTTGTTCAGGCAGTTGGCCGCGCGCACGGAGAGCTCGATTTCGTTGACGCTCATGTTGAGCAGCTTGCGCAGGCGGTTCTGCTCCTCGGACACTTCCTTGCCCTCAGTGGCGAACTCGATCTGCTCCGTGGAGACGGCGTCGAAGACGTCGAGGTGGTGCTTGAGAATGGCGGAGGACTCCTTGAGGGCTTCCTCGGGGCCGATGCGCCCGTCGGTGTAAATCTCGAGAATGAGCTTGTCGTAGTCGGTCATCTGGCCGACGCGGGTCTGCTCGACGGCGTACTTGACCAGGCGCACCGGGCTGAACAGCGAATCGATGGCGACCACGCCGATGGGCTGCTCGTCGATCTTGTTCTCGTCGGCGGGGCAGTAGCCGCGCCCGACCTTGATTTCGATTTCGGCGGAGAAGCGGCGCTTGCGGTCGAGCGTGCAAATGAGCTGGTTGGGATTGACGATGACGATGTTGCTGTCGGCCTGGATGTCGGCGGCCGTCACGCGGCCTTCCTTGTCGGCGCTCAGGGCCAGGCGGACGGTGTCGCGCTTGTGGGACTTGATGAGCACCTGCTTGAGGTTGAGCACGATGTCGGTGACGTCTTCCACGACGCCTTCGATGCTCTGGAACTCGTGCTTGACGCCGTCGATGCGCACGGAGCTGATGGCCGCTCCCTCGATGGAGCTGAGCAGCACGCGGCGCAGGGCGTTGCCGATGGTGTGGCCGTAGCCGGTCTCAAAGGGCTCGGCGACAAACATCGCGTAGGTGTCGGTGGCGGTGTCCTCGATTTTGACGAGGCGCTTGGGCAATTCGAATTTTCCGAGGCGTTTAGGCATGGCAGGATTGGGAGGACGGTTGAAAAAACGGGTGAATTAGCGGCTGTAAAATTCGACGATGAGCTGGACGTTGACGCCGGGCTGCATTTCCTCGGGCGAGGGCAGGCGGCTGACGGTGCCGCGCAGGGTGTCGGACTGGAGGGCGAGCCACGCGGGCGGGGAGCGGAACTGGTTGCTCTCGAGGCCGCGAGTGGCGAGTTGGCGCGAAGACGGGCGCTCGCGCATTTCGATCACGTCGCCGGCGGTGCAGGTGTAGCTGGGAATGTCCACCTTGTGGCTGTTCACATTGACGTGGCCGTGGGTGACGAGCTGGCGCGCGGCCCGGCGGGACTTCACGAAGCCGAGCAGGTACACAATGTTGTCCAGGCGTATTTCCAGAAGCTGGAGAAATTGCTGGCCGGTGATGCCGCGCATGGCCTTGGCGCGCTCGAACACGCCGCGGAACTGGCTCTCGTTGAGGCCGTACATGTAGCGCAGTTTCTGCTTCTCATTGAGGCCGGCGGAGTACTCCGAGACCTTGCGGCGCAGGCGCGGGCCGTGCATGCCGGGAGGATGCGGCTTGCGCTCGAACGCCTTCGAGGGCGGGAAAATCGCCTGGCTGAAGCGGCGGTTGATGCGTTGCGCGGGTCCGGTATAGCGGGACATGAGACGAAAAGGTGAAAGGTGAAAATTAAAACGCAGGCCTAGACGCGGCGGCGCTTGCGGGGACGGCAGCCGTTGTGCGGCACCGGGGTGACGTCCGTGATGGACGTAACGGCCAAGCCGAGGGACTGGAGGGCGCGAATCGCCGAGTCGCGGCCGAGGCCGGGGCCGCGGACCTTGACGGTGATTTCCTTGACGCCGTGCGAAATGGCGGCGCGGCCGGCGTCCTGCGTGACGACCTGGGCGGCGTAGGCGGTGGACTTGCGCGAACCGCGGAAGTTGCATTTGCCCGAGCTGGACCAGGAGATGACGTTGCCCTGCTGGTCGGAGAAAGTGACCTTGGTGTTGTTGAACGTGGCCAGGATGTGGCACACGCCGTGGGAAATGTTCTTGCTGCCCTTGGCGCGGCGGACCTTGTTGGCGCCGGCGTCCTCGGCCAGGAGATCCTTGGCGGAGGGGGAACCGGCGGCCTTGCCCTCGCCCTCGGCAGGCGGGGGCGAACCGGCGGCCACGGAGTCGAGAACTTCGTTGAGCGCGGCGGTCTTGTCCCGGGGCGTGGTTTTCTTGACGGGAGCCTTGGCCTTTTTATCAGGGGCCGGGGCACCGGCTTCGGGCGCGGCGGGCGGGATTTTGT
This sequence comes from Opitutales bacterium, assembly GCA_049509815.1. Taxonomy (GTDB): domain Bacteria; phylum Verrucomicrobiota; class Verrucomicrobiia; order Opitutales; family JABDGR01; genus CAZDAQ01. The sequence goes on along the minus strand of JBEKZN010000016.1, from coordinate 14,378 downwards.
CTTTGTCTTCGCTCATGGAAATTATTCAGCTTTCTTGATGACACCGATGGTCTTGCGCGCGCCCTTGCGGGTGCGGGCGTTGGTGCGGGTGCGCTGGCCGCGGACCGGGAGACGGTGGGCGTGGCGCGAGCCGCGGTAGCATTTGATGGCCTGGAGGCGCTTGAGGTTGGAAGTGACTTCGCGGCGCAGGTCGCCTTCCACTTTCCAGCCGCGCTCACCGATGTAGTGGACGATGCGGTTGATCTGCTCCTCGGTCAGCTCGTGCGAGCGCAGGGCGGGGTCAAGGCCGACCTTCTCGACGATCTCTTGGGCGCGGGTCAGCCCGACGCCGTACAGGTAGCGCAAGGCGTAGGCGACGCGCTTGTTGTTGGGAATATCAATACCGAGGAGACGAGGCATGGGAGGCGAGGCGGCCCGGACGCTGAAAAACAGCGGCGCAGACAACGAAAAACGTTGAGGAGAAAAAGTGCGGAAAGGGTTTGGTGAAAATGAATCAGCACCGCGCCGCCGGGGGCGGACGTGGGGAAAAGGGTTAACGATAGAGGTTAAGCATGGGCTTGAAAAGAAAAATCTTGACGGAAAATGAGCTCTGCGGCCTAGGCGCGGGCGCGGGCCGGCGGCAAGGTGAGGATTTCCGGGGCGCCGCCGGTGATCAGGACGGTGTGCTCGCAGTGGGCGCTGGGCCGGCGATCGCGGGTCAAGGCCGTCCACTGGTCGGCGGCGTATTCGACCTCGGGGCCGCCGAGGTTCACCATCGGCTCGATGGCGATGCACATGCCGGGCTTGAGTTTTTCCAGGGTGCGCGGCTTGCCGAAATTGGGCACTTGCGGAGGCTCGTGCATGGTGCGGCCCACCCCGTGGCCGACGAATTCGCGCACCACGCTCAGGCCGCGGCTTTCGACCAAGGTCTGGATGGCGTGGGCGATGTCCCCCACCCGGTTGCTGGCGCGGGCCTGGGCGATGCCAGCGCGAAGGGCTTCCTCGGTGGTTTCGAGCAGGCGTTGAACGTCCGCGCTGACCGGCGACAGGGCGACGGTGCGGGCGTTGTCACCGATCCAGCCGTTGTGGCGCACGGCGATGTCCACGGCGATGATGTCGCCGGCCCGCAGCACGCGGCGCAGCGATCCGATGCCGTGCACGACCTCTTCGTTGACGGAGAGGCAGGTGTACGCGGGAAACCGGCGCGAGCCGACCTTGTAATTGTAGCAGGCGCTTTCGGCACCCAGCTCGGCCATGAATTTTTTCGCAGCTTGATCGAGGTCGTAGGTGGTGACACCCGGCACGACGAGCGCGCACACGCGATCCAGCACCTCGGCCGCAATGCGGCAGGCCTCGCGAATCTCGGCAATCTCCATTTCGGAGCGCAGGGCGATCATGGACGGCAAAAAGGGAAGTGAAAAGGACGGCGGCGGGACGAACAATCAATCAGCGAAGACCGGAAGCCGGTACCTCAGACGGCGCGGTTGAAAATCCACGCGATCAGGCCGGATACAAAAAGCACGGCCAGCGGCACCCACAAAGGACGCAGGTTGCGGATTTCCTGCCGGTCGAGAGTCTGCGAGGCCCGGGTGACGTTGCGATTTTTCGAACGGCCCTTGCGCAGGAAGCCGTCGTAGTGGCGCTGAAGCAGGTAGGTTTCGATCTGGCGCATGGTGTCCAGCAGCACGCCGACGACGATCAGCGTGCCGGTGCCGCCGAAGAACTGCGAAACCGTGTAGTCAATGCCGTAGGCGTGACTGAGGGTGTCGGGGATGACCGCGATGATGGTCAGGAACATGGCGCCGGCGACCGTCAGGCGCGTCATCGTAAAGTCGAGGAACTTGGCGGTGGGCTCGCCGGGGGGCACGCCGGGGATGTACCCGCCGTACTTTTTCAGCTCGTCGGCAACTTGGATGGGCTTGAACATGATCGAAACCCACAAGAAGCTGAAGCCGAAGATAAGAATGGCATAGGCCGTGTAGAACCAGGCCGAGCCGCGGTTGAAGACTTCGGAAATCTGCTGGAAAATCGAGATGTCGAACCAGGCGTAAAGGTAGGCGAAAATCTGCTGCGGGAACATCAGGATCGCGCTGGCAAAAATGATCGGCATCACGCCGGAGTAGTTGACCTTCAGCGGCAGGTAGGAACTCTGGCCCTGAAACACGCGCCGGCCCACCACCCGCTTGGCGTACTGCACCGGGATTTTGCGCTGGCCCTGCGTGAGTGCCACGATGCCCGAAACCACCAGCACCAGCAGCGCCAGCAGCATGATGCACTGGCCGGGGTCGAGCGTCAGGCCGGTGCCCGTCTCGACGCCGAGGCCGGGGTGCAGCGCGCGCCAGATGCGGGAAGCCGCATCGGGCAGGCGGGCCAGAATGTTCACCGTGATCAACAGCGACATGCCGTTGCCGATGCCGAACTGCGTGATTTGCTCGCCGATCCACATCAGCAGCACCGTGCCCGCGGTCATGATGATCGAGCCGGTGATGGTGAAGAGGGCCGGGTTGATGATGACGATGGGGCCGAAGTGCGCCACGCTGTAGCCGGAAAAGCCGGGCATCCGCTCGGGATAATAGGCCAGGGCATTGAGCACCATCAGCGCCTGGATGAACGAGATGATGATCGTGCCGTAGCGCGTGTACTGGGCGATTTTTTGGCGGCCGACGTCGCCTTCCTGCGAGAGCCGCGAAAGGTGCGGCTCGACCGCGACCAGGATCTGCATGAAAATCGAGGCGCTGATGTAGGGCATGATGCCCAGCGCGAGAATCGAGCCCTGCATGAGCGCCCCGCCGGTGAACATGTTGATCAAGCCGAGAGCGCCGCCGCCGGACTGCGTCGTGGTCGCGATATAATCGAAATACTTCTGCAGAAGAAAAAAACGGACCGCTCTGGGCGGAAACAGCGGGTGAAAACTATTTCGCCTCGGGCGCGGCGGGAACCGCGGGCGCCGGGGGCGCGATCTCAATGGCCTGGCCGCCGGCTTGCACGATCTTTTCGCGGGCCGAGGCGGAGAAGCGATGGGCCTTGACGGTCAATGCGCGTGTGACCGCGCCGGTGCCGAGAACCTTGAGCGGCAGGTCGTTCTGGCGGATCAGGCCGGCGGCGACAAGGGCCGCGCCGTCAATCTCGCTGGCGGTGACTTTGTCGAGATCGCCGACGTTGATGAGGGCGTACTCGATGCGGAAGCGGTAGTTGGAAAAACCGCGGTGCGGCAGCTTGCGGTACAGGGGCATCTGGCCGCCTTCGTAGCCAGGGCGCACGCTGCCGCCGGAGCGGGCCTTCATGCCCTTGTTGCCGCGGCCGGAAGTCTTGCCGTGACCGGAGCCGATGCCGCAGCCCACGCGCCGGCGGCGGTGGGTCGAGCCGGGAGTCTTGGTAAGGGTGTGAAGTTTCATGGGAGGAGTCCTGATTTAAAATCAATCGCGCGGGAAACGCGGGCGGTTAGCTTGCGACGCGGGCGCGCATCTGCTGGATTTGCTCGGCGGAGCGCAGCTTGAACAGACCGTCGAGGGTGGCGTTGACCATCGCCATCGGGTTGTTCGAGCCAAGGGACTTGGTGAGAACATCTTTGACCCCGACCGCTTCGAGCACCGCACGCACGCCGCCGCCGGCGATGACGCCTGTACCGGGGCTGGCCGGGCGCAAAAGGACGCGGCCACCGTCAGACAAACCGAAAACTTCGTGAGGGATGGTCGGGCCGCGCAACTCCACCTTTTTGAGACTGCGGTGCGCGCGCTCAGTGCCTTTCTTGATGGCGTCGGGCACTTCCTTGGCCTTGCCGAAGCCCAGGCCAATGCGGCCCTTGCCGTCGCCGGAAACCACCAGCGCGGAGAAACTGAAGCGGCGGCCGCCTTTGACGACTTTGGCGCAGCGGTTGATGTCCACCACTTTATCAATGAACTCGGAGGCGGGTTCGTTGTCGCGGCGGTCGCCACGATCACGGCGGCGGCGGTCGCCACCACGGTCGCCGCGGTCGGACCGGTCGGAACGGGGGGGAGGAGACGACGGCGCGGGCGGCGTCGGAGGAGGAGTCTGCGGAGGGCTGGAAACTTCGTTGCTCATGCGGTTGGATTCTGGAATCGGGCGGTGGACTTAGAATTGGAGGCCGGCCGCGCGCGCGGCGTCGGCGAAGGCTTTCACACAGCCATGGTAGCGCCGGCCGCCGCGGTCGAACACGACGGCGGTGACGCCGGCGGACTTGGCGGAAGTGCCGAGCAACTGGCCGAGGGCGACGGCGCCGGCGGCGTTGGGCTTGAGTTTCTGCTCGCGCAGTTCCTTGGCGAGGGTCGAGGCGGCAGCGAGGGTGCGGCCGGCGCGGTCGTCAATGACCTGGGCGTAGATGTGCCGCTGGGAAAAGCGCACGGACAGGCGCGGGCGCTCGGCCGAGCCGATCACTTTGCGGCGGACGCGCCAGCGGCGTTTTTGCGCCAGCTTTTGTTTGAGCTCAAGTTTCATGGAAAATGGTGGATAAAAAAGACCGCGCAAATTACGCCGTCTTCTTGCCTTCCTTGCGGCGGACGAGTTGGCCGGTGATGCGCACGCCCTTGCCTTTGTAGGGTTCAACGGGATAGAAGTGGCGGATGTCCGCGGCGACCTGGCCGACGAGCGCCTTGTCCGGGCCTTCGACCTTGATGATCGGGTTCTTCTGCGGATTTTCCCCCACGGTAATCTTGATGCCCGCGGGAATGCTGTAAGGAATCGGGTGCGAATAGCCGAGCGCGAGGTCGAGGACCTTGCCCTTGAGGACGGCCTTGAAGCCGACGCCCTGGATTTCCAAGTCCTTCGTGTAGCCGGTGGTGACGCCCGTGACCATGTTCCCGATGATCGCGCGGACCGAGCCGTGGTTGGCGCGGGCCAGGCGACTGTCGTTGCGCGGCGTGACCGACACAGACTTGCCGTCCGCGGAAATGGAAACAGTCGGATCGAAGGTCTTCTCGACTTTGCCCTTGGGGCCTTCGATGGAGACGGTGTTGCCCTGGACGGACACTTTGACTTTGTCCGGGATCACGACGGGAAGTTTGCCGATGCGGCTCATGGCGGAAAAATGGTTGCGGGTTGCGGGTGGGCTTACCAGACCTTGCAGAGGAGTTCGCCGCCGACCTTCTGGCGGCGGGCTTCGGCGTCCTTGAGCAGGCCCTTGGAGGTGGTGAGAATGGAGACGCCGAGGCCGCCGAGCACGCGGGGGATTTCCTGGTGGCCGTAGTAGAGGCGGCGGCCGGGGCTGCTGTGGCGCTGGATGCCGGTGATCGCGGGCGTGCCCTCGATGTACTTCAGGCGGACCGTCAGCTCGCGCAGGCCGGCGGCGTTGGCCGTCTCCTGCACGTCGGCGATGTAGCCTTCATCCTTCAGGATGCGGGCGATCTCGGCGCGCTGGCGCGACCATTGGGCCTTGCAGGTGTCTTTTTCGGCGCGCAAGGCATTGCGCAGGATGGTGAGGAAGTCACCGATGGTATCGTGGGCGGACATGGCGGGTGCGAAGGGCGAAGCGGGTTTTACCAGGACGACTTGGTGACGCCGGGAATTTTGCCGTTGAGGGCAAGCTCGCGGAAGGTGATGCGGGAAAGGCCGTAGCGGCGGATGAACGCGCGGGGCCGGCCGGTGATGGCGCAGCGGTTGCGCACGCGCACGGGCGAGGCGTTGCGCGGCAGCTCGGCGAGGGCGCGCTGGGCCTTGTAAAATTGCTCGTCGGTGGTCTTCGGGTCGGCCAGGGCGGCCTTCAACTCGGCGCGGCGAGCCGCGTACTTTTGCACGAGGCGCTGGCGCTTGAGGTTGCGTTCGATGGAGGAGGTTTTGGCCATGGGTAAAAAGGTCGGCGGTGATTAACTTAGACGGTGGCGGCCTCGGCGGCCGGAGCTGGAGCCGGGGCAGCCGCGGGAGCCTTGGGCTGTTGCGAGTGGAGCGGGCCGGTGCGGAAGGGAATGCCGAGCAGGCGCAAAAGGTCGCGGCCTTCGTCGTCCGAGCCGGCGGTGGTGGCGATGGAAATGTCGAGGCCGATGTTCTTGCGGCCGGCTTCCATCGTGATTTCCGGAAAGATCGTGTGGTCGGCGATGCCGAGGCTATAGTTGCCGTGGCCGTCGAACTTGCGCGAGACCCCGCGGAAGTCGCGGATGTTCGGCAGGGTCACCGAGACCAGGCGCGCAAAAAACTCCCACATGTGCGGGCCGCGCAGCGTGACCATCACGCCCACCGGCATGCCGGCGCGGACCTTGAAATTCGCCACCGCTCCGCGGGCCCGGGTAATCACGGGCTTCTGGCCGGCGATGAGGGTGATGTCCTTGACGACTTCCTGCACCCAGGCCTTGTCGCTCTCGGCCTTGATCCGGGAGTTCAGGACGATCTTGGCCAGCGTGGGCACCTGGTGCGGGTTTTTATAGCCGCGCAGGCGGGTGAGCTCGGGCACCACTTGCTCACGGTACAACTGCTTGAGATACGGGACGGACATGGCGGAAATTTTTGGAAATTAAAAAATGAAAGAGAATTGCGGGCCGGGTGGCTCAGGCCTGGGCCGGGGCGGCGGCGCCGGCCTTCTGGCGGCGGGCGTCGTGGCGGCTGGCGAGCATGACGTTCGAGCGGTGAATGGACGCCTCGCGCTCGATGATGCCGCCGCGCTCCTTGTCGGAACGGGCCTTGGTGTGGCGCTTGATCATGGCCACGCCCTCGACGATGACGCGGTTGCGCTCGCGCAGGACTTCGAGCAGCTTGCCGCGCTTGCCGCGGTGGGCGCCGCTGATGACGACGACTTCGTCGCCGCGTTTGATCGAATGGCTCATGGTTACAGGACCTCCGGGGCGAGGGAAATGATTTTCATGAAATTCTTGGCGCGCAGCTCGCGGGCCACGGGGCCGAAAATGCGCGTGCCGCGCGGGTTGCCGGTGTCGCCATCGAGGATGACGCACGCGTTCGTGTCGAAGCGCAGCGAGCTGCCGTCGGCCCGGCGGATGGGGTGCTTGGTGCGCACGATGACGGCCTTGGCGACCGTGCCCTTTTTGACTGTGGCGTCCGGCGTGCTGTCCTTGACAGCGACCATGATGACGTCGCCGATGCGCGCAAAGCGGGAGATCTGGCCGAGGCGGCGGATCATCATGACTTGCTTGGCGCCGGTGTTATCGGCGACATCGAGTCGGGATTGCATTTGCAACATGGCGGGTAACCTCGGGTGACAGGTGAAAGATTAAGGTGAAAAAGGGACGCGGCTCAGACGTTGGCCTGGGCGACGATGGGAGCGGCCTCGACCACGCGGACGACGCGCCAGCGCTTGGTCTTGCTCAACGGGCGCGTCTCGACGACCTCGACTTTGTCGCCCAGCTTGCACGCGTTCTCCTCGTCATGGACGTGCAGCACCGTCTGGCGCCGGATTTCCTTTTGGTAAAGCGGGTGCGGAATTTTGTAGGAGCAAGTGACCTTGATCGTCTTGTCGCCGGAACGGCTGGTGACGATCCCGGTGGCGTGCTTGCGCTCGGTGCGAAGGGTCTGGGTTAGCTCGGCCATGGGAAAGGGAAAGATAAGAGGTGGAAAATTACTTGGCGGCGGGGACGACGGCCTTCTCGCGCTTGATCGTCTCGACGCGCGCGATAGCGCGGCGCAAATCGCGGAAGCGGGCCGGATTCTCGACCTGGCCGGCCGACTGCTTGAGGCGCAGCGAGAGCAGCTCGTCGCGGTGGTCGCGGAGTTGCTTGTCCAGCTCGGTCGCGGACAGTTCGCGGATTTCGGAGAGTTTCATGATTAATATTTCTCGAGGGTCTCGCGGCTCAGGAACCGGCAGCGGAAGCCGAGCTTGGCGTCGGCCAGGGCCATGGCTTCGCGCGCGTGGGTGACGTTGACGCCGCCAATCTCAAAAAGGATGGTGCCGGGCTTGATGACGGCCACGTAAAACTCGACGCCGCCCTTGCCGCGGCCCATGCGGGTTTCGGCGGGCTTGCGGGAAACGGGCTTGTGCGGGAACACGCGCATCCAGACCTTGCCGCGGCGCTTGAGGTGGCGGTTGATGGCCACGCGCGCGGCCTCGAGCTCGGCGGCGGTGAGGGCGCCGCGGTCGAGCGACTGGATGGCGAAGTCGCCGAACGCCAGGCGGTCGCCGGCCTTGGCCAGGCCGCGGATGCGGCCCTTGTGGGCGTAGCGAAACTTGGTGCGGGCGGGTTGAATGTTGGCCATGAACGGAAAGGTTGGAAGGTGAGGGGCGGTCGCCCGGATCTTTAGAGCTCGTCGTCCTTCTTGCAGATCCAGACCTTGATGCCGATTTTGCCGGCGACGGTCTGGGCTTCGACGAAACCGTAATCAATGTTGGCGCGCAGGGTGTGCAGCGGCACGCGGCCGGTGCGCACGAGCTCCACGCGGGCGATTTCCGCGCCGCCGAGACGGCCGGCGCAGCGCACGCGGATGCCTTCGGCCCCGAGCGCCATGGCGCTTTGCACGGCCTTCTTCATCGCGCGGCGGAAAGAAATGCGGCGCTCGAGCTGCAAGGCGATCTGCTCGGCCACGATGTACGCGACCAGTTCGGGCTTCTTGACTTCGTGGATGTCCAGCAAAACGTCCTTGCCGGCAAGCTTGGCCAGGTCGGCCTTGATCTGCTCGAGCTGGCGGCCCTTCTGGCCGATGACGACGCCCGGGCGCGCAGTGAAGACCTTGACGCGCACGCGGTTGCTCGCGCGCTCAATGAAGATGCGCGGCACCGAGGCGTAGCGCAGCTTGTCCATCAGGTGCTGGCGGATGAGGTAGTCCTCCTTGACGAGGCCCGGAAGGTCCTTCTTGGAGGCATACCAGCGCGACTCCCAGTTGCGGCGCACGGAGAGGCGGAAGCCGATCGGATTGGTTTTTTGTCCCATGACGAAGGTGGTGAGGGTTGGCGCAGGCTTACTCGGCGGCAGCAGCGGCCGGAGCCGGGGCGTTGTCCGAAAGAATGATGCGGATGTGGGTGGTGGTCTTGTGAATGGAATGGGCGCTGCCGCGGGAAACGGGCTGGAAGCGCTTGATCACCGGGCCCTGCTCGGCAAACGCGTATTTGACCACGAGCTGGGCCGAGGAAAGGTTGTGGTTATTTTCGGCGTTGGCCACGGCGCTGGCCAGCGTCTTGCGCACTAGGCGCGCCGTCTTGCGCGGGATGAAGCGCAGCAGGTCGAGGGCTTCCGCCGCCGGGCGGCCCTGGATGACGCGCGTGACTTCGATCACCTTTTTGGGTGACACGCGGACGTATTTGGAGAGAGCTTGGACTTCCATGGCCGGAAACGATTGAGAGGGTGAAAAAGAACGGGTTAAATGACGTGGGTGATGGTCTTCAGGCGGACCTGATCGCCGGACTGCAGGGTGATGCCCTTGGTCTGGTCGGTGATCAGCGCCACCGCGCAGTCGGGCTGGGTGGCGACCACGATGAGTTCCGCGACGGACGTGCCGTTGCGGTCAACGAGACAGGGCGAGCCCACGCGCAGGCCGGCATACAGGCCGCGATCCAGCACCACAATGTCCGGCGAACCGGCCACGACGCGGGAAATCCGGGCGCGGCCATCAGGCTCGAGCGTATCGTCCACCCAGGCCGGGTGGCTGGTGGCCACCACCGCAGGCACGCCGGCCGGAATGGGAGCCGCTCCCGACTGCGCGCGCACCACGGCGCCGGCGGCAAGAGCCGCGGCGGTGCAGAGGGCGATGGAGGCAGGACGGAACATGGTAAAAATTTCAGGAAACCGGTTAGACCTTCTTCTGCGTGTGCGGGTTGTGGCCCTTGAAGATGCGCGTGGGAGCGAACTCGCCCAGCTTGTGGCCCACCATGTTTTCGGTGATGTACACCGGGATGAACGCGCGGCCGTTGTGGACGTTGAAGTTGAGGCCGACGAAATCGGGCGTGATGGTCGAGCGGCGCGACCAGGTCTGGATGGGCTTGCGCGAGCTTTCCTTCTGCGCGGCGTCAACCTTGTCCTGCAGCTTCGGCTCAACGAAGTAGCCTTTTTTAATGGAGCGTCCCATGGTATGTCAGCGGTGTTGGAGTGGAATCAAAGAACGGTTTAAGCCTGCTTGACCTTGCGGCCATTGCGGCGGGTGATGATCATCGCGTTCGACGGCTTGCTCTTCGTGCGCGTGGGCAGGCCCTTTGCGAGCTGGCCCCAGGGAGACACCGGATGCTGCCAGCCGCCGCCGCCCTTGCTCTTGCCCTGGCCGCCGCCGTTGGGGTGGTCGATCGGGTTCATGGCCATGCCGCGCACGCGCGGCCGCCGGCCCAGCCAGCGGTTGCGCCCGGCCTTGCCCAGGCTGCGGTTCTGGTGGTCGGCGTTGCCGACGACGCCGACCGTCGCGCGGCAATTGGCGTGCACAAAACGAATTTCGCCGCTGGGCATCTTGATCGTCGCGCTGTCGCCTTCGACGGCCATGAGCTGGGCGGAGACACCCGCGCCGCGGGCGATGCGCGAGCCGGCGCCGGGCAGCATTTCCACATTGTGGATGAAGGTGGCCGGCGGGATGTGGCGCAGCGGCAGCGAAATGCCGGCGGGGTATTCGGCCACCGCGTTGTTGGTGGAAATGATTTTGTCGCCGACGCTCAGGCCGTTCGGGGCCAGGATGTAGCGCTTTTCGCCGTCGGCGTAGGCCAGCAGGGCCAGGCGGGCCGAGCGATTGGGATCGTACTCAAGGGCCTGGACGGTGGCGGGAACTTCCAGCTTGTCGCGGCGGAAATCAATGACGCGGTAAAGACGCTTGTGGCCTCCGCCGCGGCGGCGCGAGGTGATGCGGCCGTAGCAGTTGCGGCCCTTGGCGCGGTGCTTGGACTCGATGAGCGTCGTCTCCGGCGCTTTGGTGGAAAGCTCCGCGCGCGTGTTTTCGATGAGAAAGCGCTGGCCGGGCGTAAGGGGGCGGCGTTGTTTGAGAGCCATGGCGGCGGGAAGGTTGAAGGTGAAATTATATGGTAAAAAATGCGGCGGTGTTTACGCCATTTCGATCTTCTCGCCCTGCTTGAGCGTGACGATCGCAACCTTGCGGCGCGAGGTGCGCCCGGGATGGCCGCCGAACATGCGCCCGCTTTTGTACTTGCCGGGATGGTTGAGGATGTTCACGCGCGCGACCTTCGTCTTGAACTTCTCGGTGATGGCGCGGGCGACCTCCGTGCGGTTCGCCGTGGTGGCGACCTCAAACACGTACTGGTTGAGGTTGGCCGAGAGCGCGGAGGCTTTCTCGGTGACGCGGTAGCGGCGTAAAACTTCGATGGGCGATTTCATGGCGGTGCGGGCTTAGGCGTTGGCGCGGGCGAGGATTTTCTGGAAGCCGGGCTCGCTGATGAGGACTTTTTCGTAGCGCACAAGATCCCAGGCGTTGAGGGAGTCGGCGCCCACCATGTGGACGCGCTCCAGATTGCGGGCGGCCAGGACGGTGTTGCTCTCGAAAGTCTCGTCCACAATCAGCACCTTCCCCTCGGGATGGATGCGGGTGAGCAGCGCGTCGAACAGCTTCGTTTTGGGCTGCGCAGCCGCGAGCTTCTCGATGAGGCTCAGGCCGCCTTCGGTGGCGCGGTTGAAAAGGGCGCGTTGAAACGCGAGCTGCTTGACCTTTTTGTTGACGCCCAGCGACCAGTCGCGCGGACGCGGGCCGAATACCACTGCGCCCTTGACCCACAAGGGGCTGCGGCGCGAGCCGTGGCGGGCCTGGCCGGTGCCTTTTTGCTTCCACGGCTTTTTGCCGGTGCCCTGGACTTCGCCGAAGTCCTTGGTCTTGGCGTTGCCCTGGCGGGCGTTGGCCTGGTAGGCGACGACCGTGTCCTTGAGAGCCTGCAAGCCCTTTTTGCCTTCAAATTCCTTGAGGGCGAAATCCTTCTCGGTGGTGGCGGCGCCGTCGGGAGTGTAAACCTTGAGTTTCATGGACAAATGCGTTTGCGGTGGAAGGCGCGGGTGGGCGGGTTACTTGGAGGCCGGACCGGCGACCCGGACCTTTTTGGCCTCGCGGACAACGATGAAGTCGCCATTTGCGCCGGCGATGCTGCCCTTGAGCAGGAGGAGATTCTTGTCCCCAACGACTTGGACCACGGTGAGGTTCTGCGTGGTGCGGCGATCCTGGCCCATGTGGCCGGGCATCCGCTTGCCTTTGAAAACGTGACCCGGCGTCTGGCGCATGCCGATGGAGCCCGGGCGGCGGTGCATCATGTGACCGTGCGTCGCCGGCTGGCCGTCCATGTTATGGCGCTTGACGACGCCCTGAAAACCGCGGCCCTTCGAGGTGCCGATCACGTCCACCTTGGCGCCGGCGGTAAACCGGGCGACCGTCAGCACATCGCCGACTTTGTATTCCGGGGCGGAGGCGGTGCGAAATTCGCTCAGATGAGAGACCAGATTGTCGGAGCCGTTGAGACCGGCCTTCTTGAGATGGCCGAGCGCCGGCTTGGGCAGGCGGTGCTCCTTCTGGGGCCAGAAACCAATCTGCACGGCGTTATAACCGTCGGAATCAACCGTTTTGACCTGGGTGACCGGGCAGGGACCTGCTTGAACGACCGTGACGGGAACCAGGCGGTTCTCGCCGTCATAAATTTGGGTCATGCCGACCTTCTTGCCGAGTAGGATGAGGCTCATGGTGCTAAGTGGCAGGGGGAGGACGCGCGAGCGCGGATGCGCCGCAACGACCGCCGTTTGCGTCCGGCGGAAGCCGGAACCTGCATTAGGCGTGAAAAGTTATGTGAGTAAGTGGATTCGGGTCGGGAAAAAGGTTAGATAGAATCGGAGCCGTCCTGCCTCGTCAAGTGCGAAACGGGTGTTCCGCGAGTTGGATTTACGAAGGAGAATGCTTTCCGACGGTGCCGCCCGGACCCGTGGGCGGCGCTGCAAACTGAAAGGAACAAGGGAAAGAGGATCAAAGAATCGGAAACCCCGCCGCTCGTCAAGCGATTTTGCAAAAATAACGCGGGTTGCACGGCGATTTCTCACCGGTTCCCTCGCGACCACCCGGATTGCTACCCTCCCCTACTGCTTCTGCAGCATCTGGAAAACACTGTCGTCCTCGGTGATCCAGGTGTCCTTGTCGCGGATAATGGCCTGCGGCGGCAGCGCGGGCGTCTTGGGCGCGATGTTGGAGGTGCGCTTCACCGCCGTGCCGATGGCCATGAATTCGATGAAGTTGCCCATCGTGTGGATGTGCGTGCGGATGCCGACCACGTCGTCCGCGCCGATGGACGCGGCTTCGTCCCGAATCAGCCCGATGGCATGCTCGCGGGCGTCGTAGATGAGTGTCGTCAACTCCTTCACTTCGCCGCGGGTGAAGCTTTTGAGCGCAGCCATGAAGCCGCCCACGATCCCCAGCGAATACACCGCCGTGCCGAGCATCAGCTTGACCGGCGCGAAGCCCACTGCCGCGAGATTCCACGTTTCCTCGGCGGTGAGATCGGACGTCACCAGCCGCGCGTTGGGCGCCGGCGGCGGCAGCCCCGGATGGTGACACGCTGTGCCGGTCATCATCATCTCATGGACGCCCTGAAACGGCACCACGCGCGTCTCAATGCCGACGACGGCGTTCGCGCCGTAGCCCGCGGCTTCCTCGCAGATTCGTTGCAGCGCGAGATGCCGCGTGTGGTTGAATACGTCGGAAAACTGCTTCACCTCGCCGCGCGCCATGGACTTGAACGAGGCGAGCAGCCCGCCCCCCACGCCCACGGAATAGGCGACATTGCCGAAGACAAAGTGCGCGGGCTGGTAGCCGGCGTCGAGCAGGCAGTAAAGTTCCTGCGCGTCGTGCGCGGTGGAGAAGCCGAGTTTGTCCGACGCCGCGCCGCGGCCGCTGACATCGTGCACGGTGGAGCCGATCGAAAGGAATTCGATGTTGCCCTGGAAATGCCGCAGCTCGGACGTCACCCCCGTCACCCCCACGCCGCCGTGCGCCTGCGCCTCGGCCTGCAGCCGCTGGAAGGCCAGCGCGCGGCCTTCACGAATGATCTCAGTGATCTGCGTCACCTCGCCGCCCAGCAAATTCTGGAAGCCGGCGCCGAGGGAGCCGAGAAAACCCATCGAATGCACCGAGTTGCCGACGACCAGCTCGCCGGGCGCGAAGCCCTTCAGGGCGAGGCAGAAAATTTCGTTGCCGTTCAATCCGCTCATCATCGCCATGGGGGTGCTTTCTCAAAACCCGCCGAGGCATTTCGGACGGGCGGATTCACGCTAGCGAATACCCGTTCCCATTGGCCACTAAAATCTCGCGGACGCCCGTACGGGGGCCGGCCTTCTAGGCCAGTGTTGCCAAAAACGTTCGCCTGCGACCCGACCCATTCCACTGCGGTCATGCCCAAATGTTCTACACCGTGATCTGAATGTCCACGCCCGCGGGCAGGTTCAACTTCTTCAATTCGTCCACCGTCTGTGCGGTGGGCTCGATGATGTCGATCAGGCGCTTGTGCGTGCGCAGCTCGAACTGCTCCATGGACTTCTTGTCGGCGTGCGGCGAGCGGT
>JBEKZN010000159.1:0-4776 GCA_049509815.1 Opitutales bacterium | reverse complement strand
CGAAGAGGATGACGGGGCCGGCTTTGGGGAGTTCGAGGACGAAGGCGTTGAGGGACTCGGGCAGGGCGAGCTCGCGCAGTTTGCGTTCGGGGCGGAGGGCGGCGCCGGGGTGGGCGGGCGCGGGGGTGGTTTGGAAAAGGGCGTCGGCGTCGGCGAGGGCTTCGTGCCAGGATTTTTCAGAGGCATCGCGCAAGGGCAGGCAGGCGAAGGTCATCGGGTGCGCGGGTGCTTTGGGCGGTTCGTGAGAATGTTCGTGGTGGTGTTCGTGCGAGTGGTCGTGGCCGCAGCAGGTTTCGCCGTGGTGATGGTGGTGGTCGTCGTGGGCGTGGGAATGTTCGTGGTCGTGCGCGTGCGCCGGTTCGCCGGCGTGGTCGGAATGATCGTGGTCGTGGCCGCAGTTTTCATCGTGATGGGCCGCGGCGGCGGCGACGGTGAGGCGGAAGGCACCGGCGGGGAGGGTATAGAGGGCGGCCCAGGTGAAGGGGTGCTCGGGGCGGGTGAACTCGGGGTCGAGTTCGAGGGCGCGTTCGAGGTCGAAGGCGCGGAGGTTGAGGACGGCGGAGACGGGGACGGCGGAGCGCTGGGTGCGGAGGATGCGGGCGGTGCGGTTGAGGGCGCGGATGCGGGTTTCGAGTTCGGTGAGGTCGGCGGGTGGGGCGAGGTCGGTTTTGTTGAGGATGATGACGTCGGCGAAGCCGATTTGTTTTTGGGCCTCGTCGGAGTCGAAGTGGCGCGGGAGGTTGACGGCGTCGGCGAGGGTGATGATGCCGTCGAGGCGGTATTTTTGCTGGACGGCGGGGTCGAGGAGGAAGGTTTGGGCGACGGGGGTGGGGTTGGCGAGGCCGGTGGTTTCGAGGAGGATGTAGTCGTAGTGTTTTTGCTGCTCGTCGAATTCGCGCAGGACACGCAGGAGGTCGCCGCGGACGGTGCAGCAGACGCAGCCGTTGCTGAGGATCTGCTCCTCGGCACCGACGACGATGGCGTGGTCGATGCTGGCTTCGCCGAATTCGTTTTCGATGACGGCGATGCGTTTGCCGGGGAGTTGGGCGAGAAGGTGGTTGAGAAGGGTGGTTTTGCCGGCGCCGAGGAAGCCGGTGAGGATGGTGACGGGGGTAGCGGGCAGGTCAGGCGCGCCGGGGTCGGACGGCGTGAACGGTGACGGGGAGGCGGGTGGGTGGGCCGAGGCCATTGGGGAAACGTGGCGCGGCGGGGCGTGGCCGGGCAAGACAAAAGGCAGGGAGGGGGAAAAACGGCTTGCTTGGGCCGCGGCGGGGCGGTAGTAATCAACGCTTCACTTTTTGCGTCCGGCGGAAGCCGGATGCTTCGGCCGGGATAGCTCAGTTGGTAGAGCAGCGCATTCGTAATGCGCGGGTCGTCGGTTCGAGTCCGATTCCCGGCTCCATTTTTTCGCGGGGGTGGGTGCGCATAGGGATTGCGGGGCGGGGGTGTTTCGGCTAGAGTGCGCGGCCAATGACCACCGAAGCCCTTCCACCGGCGAGTGCCGAGGCGTTGCTGCGGCTGCTGGACGACACGGCGCCGCAGGTGCGGGAGGCGTTGCTGGAGGAGTTCCGGCGGCTGGGGGAGCCGGGGCTGGGGTTGTTGCGGCAGGCGGCGGAGAGCGGGGAGCCGGGGCTGGCGGGGCACGCGCGGCATTTTTTGCGGGAATTGGGCGGCGAGGACACGGTGGCGACGTTTTTGGAGTTTGTGCGTTCGTTCCAGTACGAGCTGGAGACGGGGTTGCTGCTGCTGGAGCGCACGGTGTTTCCGGCGCTGGGAGCGGCGGAGACGCATGGGTTTTTGGACGCGGCGGCGGCGCGGTGCCGGCAGCTTTTGTTGACGCCGGCGACGGCGCGGGAGAAGTGCCTGGTGGTGAGCCGGGTGCTGTTCCACGAGTTTGGGTTCCGGGGCGACGCGGAGAACTACCACGATCCGCGGAACAGCTTCATGCATTTGGTGATCCAGCGGCGGCGGGGGATTCCGCTGACGCTGTGCGCGCTGTATATTTTGGTGGGGCAGCGGTGCGGGATCGAGCTGGAGCCGATCGCGCTGCCGGGGCGGTTCATGGTGGGGTGCTTTCTCGACGACGAGCCGTTTTTCATCGATGCGTACGAGCGCGGGGTGTTCCGCGACGAGGAGGACGTGCGCGAACATTTTCGCCGGCTGGAGATGCCGTTCGAGCCCGCCACGCTGATGCCCGCCCCGGTGGGCGAGGTGCTGGCGCGGTGCTGCCGCAACCTGGTCAACCAATACACCGCCGCGCGGGACCACGCGAAGGCGAAGCTGTTTGCGGAATTCGTCCATGAGTTTGAGCTCACCTACCGCCGCCACGCCGAACCCACTTGAGGTTTACGAGCTGGCGGATTTGCGGCACTGGGAGCAACTGCGCGCCGGGCCGTCGCTGGGCGTGCTCGGGCATCCGGTGGCGCATTCGGTGAGTCCGCAGATGCACAACGCGGCGCTGGCGCATTTGCGGGCGGCGAGCCCGGACCTGATCGCGAAACTGCAGGGGCTGGAGTACTTCAAGTTCGACATCGAGCCGGCGGGGCTGGCGGAGGCGCTGGATTTGCTGCGGAAGAAAAACTTCTGGGGCGTGAATTTGACGGTGCCACTCAAAGAGAAGGCGGCGGCGCTGGTGGCGCAACTGGCCCGGGGGAAGGACGACATCGGGATCAGGTCGATCAACACGCTGAAGCCGGTCAAGGATGGCTGGGAAGGTCACAACACGGATGGATACGGGCTGGTGCAGGCGCTGGAGCGGGAATTGCAGGTGAAGCTGCGCGGCAAGACGGTGGTCATTTTGGGCGCGGGCGGGGCGGCGCACGGGTCCGCGGTGGAATGCCTGCGGCAGGGTTGCGCGGCGCTGTGGGTGGGCAACCGGGGCCAGGAGCGGCTGGAGCATTTGCTGAAGGAATTGCGGGCGGTGAACCAGTTGTTGAATGCGTCGGGCAAAGGAAAGCGCGCGCCGCGGCCGGACGAGGCGATCCGGGGGTTTGCGCTGGCGGAGCCGCCGGCAAAGGCTTGGCCGGCAGACGTGGTGGTGATCAACGCGACGACGCTCGGGATGCAGCGGGAGGACTCGGCGCCGCTGGATCCGGCGGTGCTGGGCGCGCAGGCGTGCGTGTTCGACATGATTTACCGGCGCGGGGGCAAGAAGACGGCGCTGGCGGCGATGGCGAGCGCACGCGGCTTGCGCGCGGCGGACGGCGTGGCCATGCTGGTGTGGCAGGGCGCGGCGTCGTTCACCATCTGGCTGCACGCGCACCTGGAGATTCTCATCAAACCGCAATCTATCGCCCAGGTGATGATGAAAGCCGCAAGCGAGGCGCTGGGGCTGAAGCATCCCGAAACTCCGCCCCATGCTTGATCTCTATCATTTTGTTCGCGCGACGCATGGATGGATCTTCCAACTGTGGGCGTGCGGGATGGGCGCGTGCGTGGGCAGCTTCCTGAACGTGTGCGTGCTGCGGCTGCCGGCGGGGCAGTCCATCGTGCGGCCGGGTTCGCATTGCGCGTGCGGCCAGCCGATCCGTTTTTATGACAACATTCCGATTTTGAGCTGGTTCATCCTGGGCGGGAAGGCGCGGTGCTGCGGGCGGCGGTTCAGCTTCCGCTATCCGCTGGTGGAGGCGGTGACGGCGGGGGCGTTCCTGTGGCTGTGGAGCAGGCAGCCGGCGCCGGTGGCGCTGGCGGGGATGGTGTTTTTCTCGCTGTTGTTTCTGGGGGCGCTGATCGACCTGGACCACATGACTTTGCCGGATGTTTCGACGGTGGGCGGTATGCTGGTCGGGGTGGTGCTGTCGTGCGTCTGGCCGCAGATTCAGGTACGCGATTTTGTGCCGTCGGGATTTTGGCTGGGGGACGCGCTGCATGGGTGGACGCTGGCGGTCATCGGCATTCTGGTGGGGACGGGGGTGGTGTTCTGGCTGCGGGAGTTGGGCGAGTTGATTTTGAAAAAGGAGGCGATGGGCTATGGGGACATTTTGCTGATGGGGTGCATCGGGGCGTTTTGCGGATGGCAGGGGGCGTTGTTTGCGATTTTTGGCGGGGCGGTGCTGGGCAGCCTGGTGATTTTGCCGTGGATGATCGGGGCGTGGATGTTCCGGAAGCCCGGGGGCAAGACGCGGGCGCCGTTCCCGATGAACAGCACGGCGGGGCCGGAGGCCAAAGAGCCGGAGGCGGGCGGGACGCCGGCGTTCGGGGTGGCGATACCCTTTGGGCCGTGGCTGGCGCTGGCGGGTTTTTTGTATTACGCGTGGTTGTGGCCGTGGGTGAACGCGTATTTCGACAAGCTGCGGATCATTGTGTTTGAGTTGCCGCTGCAAAGTTAGGCGGGATCAATTGAGTTGGAAGAGGCGCAGGCCGAAACCAAGCCAGAGGGGAATGAGGAGCACGCCGGCGAGGGTGGTGAGCATGACGATGCGCAGGGCGAGCGGGGTGTCGGCATTGTAGTATTTGGTGATGACGATGGGGAAGATGCCGCAGGGCATGGCGGCCTGGAGCACGAGGACGCGGCGGACTTCGATCATGCTTTTGGGCACGAGGGCGGTGACGAGCAGAATGGCGACGGGCAGAAGGCCGAGGCGCAGGACGAGGCCGGCCACGGGAGCGCGGAGGTGTTCGTGCCAGTTGATGGTGCGGGTGAGGTCGTAGAGGATCGCGCCGATGAGGAGCAGGGCAAACGGGATGGCCGCGCCGCCGAGGAGGTGAAACGTTGCGGTGAGCGGCTGTGGCAAATGGGGGCTGAGGCCGGAGAGGTTGAGCACGAGGGCCAAGGCG
>JBEKZN010000158.1:0-4806 GCA_049509815.1 Opitutales bacterium | reverse complement strand
ACCCTCGGGCTCACGCCCGGTGACGTCGGCATCAAGGCCACCACCAACGAAGGCTGCGACACTGTGGGCGCCGGTGAAGCCATCGCCGCCCACGCCGTCGTCCTCCTCGCCCGCATCGAGGCGACCTAGCGGACGGCCAATTCGGATCCTGCGCTTGGTTCGCGCTCATGCCGGTGCTTCAAAAAAACCCGCCGTCATCCGTTAAAGTATTGCCCCGGCTGACAATTTATCGTTGAAGTACGGTTACCCCGCCAACTCCCCTGAGCTTGCTTTAAAAAGCAGCGTATGGAAGTTGGTCTCGTTCTCGAATTCTGTTTTTCGACCTTTACCCCCTGCTCCCACCCCGCGAAAAAGTCGTTGCTCTGCCGCGCCCGGACGCTTCTTCGTTCGCGCCTGCTTCCGGCATTGGCCGGGAAACGACTGCTCGCCCAAAAAAGGACTGCGCTGTGTCTCGCTCCCAGTACCTCGCTTGCGGTCTCGCTTTGCTCGCCTGGCCGCTCGCGTCTCCCGCCCAAAACCAAACTTCGGCTCCGTCGTCTTCCACGGCATCCGGCTCCAACATCACCGCCGCCTCGCCCGCGTCAAACACCACCGCGGAACCCGTCGATTTCCAACCCCCGCCCGAGCAGCCTCCGCCGCTCGACTCCGAAACCTCCGGCCTCGCCTCCGCCCCCGCCAACGCCACCGCCAAGCTGCCGCCCGTCAACCGCTCCTTCCCGCTCACGCCCACGACCGGCCACCTCCTCGGCACCTGGGGCGGCGGGCTTCCCTACCTGGAAAGCATCGGTATCACCCCGTCCCTGAATTTCACCAGCGACATGGCCGGCAACCCCACCGGCGGCATCAGCCAGGGCTTCACCGCCGCGAACAATCTCGGCCTCGGCGTGCTTTTCGACCTCGATAAAATCGCCGGCATCAGCAACAGCACCTTCCTCATCCAGGTCTCCGAGCGCTTCGGCCCCAGCCTCACCAAAAAGAACATCGGCAACGTCTTCAATGTCCAGCAGGACTGGGGCGGCCAGACCATCCGCGTCGTGGACGTGGCGTTCCAACCCAAGCTCCTCGACAACACCCTCCAGCTCCGCATTGGCCGCATCGCCGCCGGCGACGACTTCCTCGTCTCCCACTACGACTACCTCTTCATGCAAAATGGTTTTTGCGGCAACCCCGTCGGCATCTTCTTCAATGCCCCCGGCATGACCGCCTACCCCAACGCCGCCTGGGGCGTCCTCGCCCGCTTCAAGCCCACCAAGCGCTGGTACCTCATGGGCGGCGTCTATGACGGCGATCCCTCCGTCCGCGCCAACGACCACCACGGCATGGACTGGTCCATGCTCGGCCCGCTCTTCGCCATCGCCGAAGCCGGCTATCAATTCAATGGCCAGCCCGGCGACACCGGCCTGCTCGGCAACTACAAGGCCGGCCTGTGGTTCGACAACGCCGTTTACCCCGAATACAGCACCCAGGGCCCGCTTGTCACCGGCCAGACGACCAACGGCAACTGGGGCTTCTACACCCTTTTCGATCAAATGCTCTTCCGCTTCGACCAGTCCGACCGCGACCGCGGCCTCGGCATCTTCGGCTCCTTCCTCGCCTCGCCCAATCAAAACACCAGCCAGTTGCCCTACTTCTTCACCGCCGGCGTCGCCGCCCTCGGTCTTTTCCCCAACCGTCCCCAGGACACCACCGGCTTCGGCATCCTCTGGGGCGGCTTCAGCAACGACCTCGCCGCCGCCCAGCAGCGCGAAGGCCTGCCCTCGCAAAACTACGAAATGGCGCTCGAAGTCACCCATCGCCTCCTCTTCTACGACGGCGCGCTATTTGTGCAGCCCGACATCCAGTACATCATCCACCCTGGCGGCACCGGCGAGATCTCCAACGCCCTTGTCCTCGGCGCCCAAATCGGACTCAACTTCTAATCCATCAGCGCCCATTTTCCCCACCCCGTTTTTCAACCCAAACCTTTCCCTCCATGAGCGAATCCACCCCGGCCATTTCGCCCAACTCGCCCGCGCCCAATTCTTCGCCGATGCCGGCTGTCCCTGGCAGCCACATCTTCGTCCTCTTGGTTTCCGCCGTCGCCGCTATCGGCGGTTTTCTCTTCGGCTTCGACAGCGGCGTCATCAATGGCACGGTGGACGCCCTCTCCGCCTCCTTCGGCACGGCCTCCGCCGCCACCGGCTTCGCCGTCGCCTCGGTCCTTCTCGGCTGCGCCATCGGCGCATTCCTCGCCGGCAATATCTCCGACTTCCTCGGCCGCCGCCCGACCATGCTGCTGACCGCCATTATTTTCCTCGTCAGTGCGTGGGCCACCGGCGCGGCTCAATCCGCCGACATGTTTGTCGCTGCACGTGTGCTCGGCGGCCTGGCCATCGGCGGCGCCAGCGTCATCGCGCCGATGTACATCTCCGAAGTTTCCCCGGCCGAGCTCCGCGGCCGGCTCGCTTCGCTCCAGCAACTCGCCATCGTGCTCGGTCTTTTCGGCTCTTTCCTCAGCAACTACCTCCTCGCCCACGAAGCCGGCAGCGCCAGCTCCGTCCTCTGGCTGGGCGAACCCGCCTGGCGCTGGATGTTCTGGATGGAAGCCATTCCCTCCGCCGCCTTCTTCCTCGGTGCGCTGCTCATCCCCGAGTCCCCTCGCTTTCTCGTCGCCCACGGCAAACACGTCTTTGCCCGCGCCATTTTTGCCCGCATCGGCGGCGACCCCGACCACCTCGTGCGCGAAGTCGAGCAAAGCCTCCTCGGCGAACACCGCCCGCGCATGTCGGATTTGATTGAAGCCAAAACGGGACGCGTCGCGCCCATCCTCTGGGTCGGCATGGGCCTCGCCGCCTTCCAGCAGTTTGTCGGCATCAACGTCATCTTCTACTACGGCGCCGTGCTCTGGGAAGCCGCCGGCAGCTCCGCCCAGGCCGCCCTGCGCATCAACCTCATCACCGGCTTCACCAACATCATCGCCACCTTCATCGCCATCGCCCTCATCGACCGCCTGGGCCGCAAACCCCTCCTCGTCATCGGCTCCATCGGCATGGCCATCACCCTCGGCATCCTCGCCACGGTCTTCGCCACTGCCAGCGTTGGTCCGGACGGCAAGCCGCTGCTCAGCCGCGCCATGGGCCTGCTCGGCCTCGGCGCGGCCAACCTCTACGTCATCGCCTTCGGCATCTCCTGGGGCCCCGTCATGTGGGTGCTCCTCGGCGAAATGTTCCCCAACCGCCTGCGCGGCGCGGCCCTCGCCGTCTCCGGCGCCACCAACTGGGTGGCCAATTTCGCCGTCACCGTCAGCTTCCTGCCCTTGCTCCACCACGTCGGCCTCACCGGCGCTTACGGTCTCTACACCGTCGCCGCCGTCATCTCCCTCTTCTTTGTCCTCGCCGCCGTCCGCGAAACCAAGGGCAAAACCCTTGAGCAGATGTAGCCGTGCGTCGGCGAATGCCTTGGCCGTTCCCCACGCAGTCAGAACGGGCTGCTTAAGTCTCTCAGTTCGCGGACAATCCCCTCACTCATCCGCCAGCTTGATGTCCGGCTGCAAGGTCACTGTCAGCCGGTACTGCTGCCCCGGCCGCATCACCAGCGGATGGTCCCGCTGCAGCATTTGGATGTAGTGCAACCCACCCCAGTACGTCCGGTATTGCGGGTTGCCCGTCACCATTTGCGCGTCCGCCCACACCCCCTGGAAATCGTCCTTCACCACCGAGCACCGCAGGCTTTCCGGCCCGATGGTCAGCGTTGTCCCGATCCGGTGCTTGGAGTGCGGCGCGCTGATCGCAAACATGTACCGCATCCGGTCCATCTGGATCTGGTTGCGCACCGTGAACACGAAATCGCTCGTGATCTTGCTCCCCGCAAACGTCCACTGCACCTTGCACGAGCCGATCCCGTTGGCGAACTGCTCGTCCTTCGTGATCAACTCCGGCTGCTCGTACCGGAAGAAAAACGCGTTCCGCAGCCCCAGCCCTGTCGCGCACCGCTTCCCGTAAAACGACGGCACCACCACCTTGTCCCCAAACGTCAGCTCCGGCACCAAAATCGGCAGGTAATGCCCCACCGGCCAGTCGAACACCCCCGGCGAATGCGGAAACGCCAGCGAGTCCGAATTGTGCCACTTGCCCGCGCTCACCAGCGGGATCGAGACATGCAGTCCGCTGTCCGAATCCTGGTAGATGAACAATCCCTGCTCCTTTTTGTGTGACTGGTCGTAAATGATCCAGCGCCCCGTTGTCTTTTGCCCGGCGAACTTCGGCGTCATCGTCCCGCCGATGGATTTCGCCAGCCGCGCCCACTGGCACAGGTACCGCGCCGCGTCGAAATTCGCCATCCGCGTCGGGTGCGGCGACCCCGTGTCGCGCTCCGCGTCCCGGATCACCAGGTAGCCGTGCTCCTGGTCGAGGTACGTCGCAAAAAAGAAATGAAACAGCCGCCGCAAAATGTCGAAATACTGCGGCTTTTGCTCCTCCGTGATCCACCCGTCCCGCATCGCCTGCAAAATCATGCTGATGCAGTGCATCTGCCCGTACGCCCCGATGCCCCGCCCGTAGTTCCACCCCAGCCCGTCCTGCCGCACCATGTCCGGCAGCAGCCGGATGTATTTCTCCGCGTGCGTGCGCAGGCTCGGCAGCTTGCGCTCCCGCAAGTGCATGTTCGCATGCAGTTGCAGCGCCTGCCGGATGAACAGGAAGCTCAAAATCCCGTAAACGTCGTAGCAACCCCCGAACCCGCTCGGATGATCGTCCACATACCCCCCCGTGCTGTTCTCCTTGATCCGCTCCAAGAACCGGTCGATCAGCTTGCTCGTCTCGTCCTTCT
>JBEKZN010000157.1:0-4813 GCA_049509815.1 Opitutales bacterium | reverse complement strand
CTGGACGGGCCGCTGGGCTTCAACGCGCCGCGCGCGGAGGTATTTCCGCCGGGGTTGCTCGAGCGCCGGCCGGTGGTGATGTTTCCGGACAGCCGCCGGCCCAAAAAGGAGTGGGGCGGTTTTTACGAGCTGACGGCGCGCCTGCTGGCGCAGCGGCCGGATTTGCCGATTGTGTGGGCGGGCAACAGCGGGCCGGAGCCGGCGCTGGACTGGCCGGAGGACCGGTATTGGAATTTGCTGGGGCGCACGCCGCTGGAGACGCTGCCGGCGCTGCTTTCGGCCGCGCGGCTGGTGGTGTGCAACGACAGCGGGCCGATGCACCTGGCGGCGGCGCTGGAGCGGCGGGTGGTGGCTTTGTTCGGGCCGACGAATCCGGTGCGATTCGGGCCGTACCCGCTGGACTCGAAGCGGCATTTCATCGTGCGGGCGCCGGACGGGCGGATGGACCGGATCGCGGTGGACTATGTCTATGAAGTGGTGGCGGGGGCGGCGGGTTGAGAATGGGGGATAAGAGGGTTCACGCAACGGCGCGACGCTCGCAAAGAGAATCGGCAAGATTATAGGGTTTTGGGATGGGTTTAGGATGATTATTGTGTCAGGGATGATGCATGGTCATGGATGAAAACACCATCGCGGAGAAAGTGCTGGACGCGGCATTTCGCATCCACCGGCAATTGGGGCCTGGGCTTTTGGAATCGGTTTATGAAATAGTGCTGGTGCGCGAACTGGAGCGAATGGGTTTGAACGCTGAACGGCAGAAGCCCATTCAAGTTCGATTCGAGGACCTCATTTTCGATGAGGCATTTCGCGTGGACTTGCTGGTTGAGGGTCGGGTTATTGTGGAGATCAAATCGGTGGAGAAACTCATGCCCGTTCACGGGAAGCAAGTGCTGACCTATTTGCGTCTAACGGGGTTGCAACTGGGCTTGTTAATCAATTTTGGAGAAAACTTGCTCAAAGACGGAGTAAAACGAGTCGTCAATGGCCTTAAGGATACTTGAGTCCTAGTGCGTCGCGCCCGTTGCGCCGTTGCGTGAACCCAAGCTGGTTTTCAGTCTGGCCACGGACTGCGCGGGCGGACACACTGACAGGCTTTCCTTTTTGCCATGATTGACATCAAGCTGCTGCGTGAGGAGCCCGAGCGGGTAGAGCGGGCCGTGGGCCGGAAGAAATTCCAGGTGGATTTTCCGGCGATCAAGAGCGCGGACGCCCGGCGGCGCGCGCTCATCGCGCAGGCCGAGCAGGCACGGGCGCAGCAAAAGGCAGTCAACGCCGAGATGGCGAAACTGCCAAAGGGAACGCCGGAGTTTCTCGCAAAAGTCACGGAGATGCGGACGGTGTCGGAAGGGGTGAAGAAGCTCGAGGCGGAGGCGAAGGAGGTCAACGAAGCCTGGGAAAAGATCTGCCTGACGATCCCGAACCTGCCGCATGAGAGCGTACCGGATGGGCGCAACGACGCGGACAACCAGGTCGTGGCGACGTGGGGCGATCCGGCCGGGGCTTCGCCATTGGCGGCGCCGCATTTCGACATTCCGTGGTTCAGCCAGTACGTGGATTTTGAGCGCGGGGTGAAGGTGACGGGCGCGGGTTTTCCGTTTTATGTCGGTGACATGGCGCGGCTGGTGCGGGCGCTGATCAGCTTCTTTTTGGAGGAGGCGCGGGCAGCGGGTTACGAGGAGTACCTGGCGCCGCTGCTGGTGAACCCGGCCAGCGCGACGGCGACGGGGCAACTGCCGGACAAGGAGGGGCAGATGTACCATGTCGGGGTGGACGATTTGTATTTGATCCCGACGGCGGAGGTGCCGGTGACAAATTTCCTGCGGGACGAGATTTTGAACGAAAAGGACCTGCCGGTGAAGCGATGCGGCTATACGCCCTGTTTCCGGCGCGAGGCCGGAAGCTGGGGCAGCCATGTGCGCGGGCTGAACCGGCTGCATCAATTCGACAAGGTCGAGCTGGTGAAGTGGGTGCATCCCGCGACGAGCTTCGACGAGCTGGAAAAGCTGCGCGCGGACGCGGAGCGGCTGCTGCAAAAGCTCGGCCTGCCGTACCGCGTGCTGCTGATTTGCGCGGGCGACATCGGTTTTCCGCATGCGAAACAGTACGATCTGGAAGTGTGGGCGGCGGGGCAGAAGCGCTGGCTGGAAGTGTCGTCGTGCTCGAATTTCACGGACTTCCAGGCGCGGCGCGCGGGGATCCGCTTCCGGCCCAAGGACGGCGGAAAGGCGGAAGTGGTGCACACGCTCAACGGCTCGGGGCTGGCGGTACCGCGCGTGCTGGCGGCGATTCTCGAAAACAATTTGCAGGCGGACGGGCGGGTGCGCGTGCCGGCGGCGCTGGCGCACTGGTACGGCGGGGAGTTCATCGGGCTGGCGGCGAGTGGCGCGAGCTAGGCGGAAGCGGATGTTGCCGGATATCCCGGCTTACTTGAGCAATCGCTGGCCAAGTCTTATGCCAGGTTGCTCGACCAGCCGGTAGGCAAGGAAGGCGACCGGGTAGGTGAGTGCAAGCATGGTGATCAACAGGAATGCGAATCTGGCGGTGGCGTGCCAGGAGGCAAAGCTCGAATGCTCAACCAGCAGGGAAGCGACTGGAGCGAGAATGAGCATATGAAAAAGGTAGGTTCCGTAGGAGGTTTCGGCCAGAAAGGAAAAAATCCTCCGCTGGAGCAGGCGGTTAAGGGCGGCGGCAACGCGGGTGTGTTCCAAAGGGCTGCCGGGGATGAGCGTGAAAGCGGCACACGCATAAACGGCGACGCAAAAATAGACGTCTTGCGAAGTCAGCAAAGCAACCGCGGCGGCGAGCAGAAGCAGCAACATGGAGCGGACGGGATTGGAGAAACGCTGGTAAACCGCTTCCGCAATGAGAATGCCGATCAGGAAACAGCTCAATTTCAAAGGCAGAAACGAAGGTTGCGGGAAAGTGCCAAAAACCTTCGCGGGTGCATCGGCGTACACCCCGAAAAGCTGGTGGGACAGGTACCAAATCCCGAGCAGAAACGCCGTGGCCAGCAGATAACCGCGGCGCCGGCAAAGGAGCATGATGAACGGAAAGGCGGCATAAAACTGCATCTCCAGTCCGATGCTCCAATCCGGCAGGATGTTACTGGCGGCATAAGCCGGCACGAATCCGAACAGGAAGAGGAAATGGGAAAGCACGTTTGGCCAGTCCGGGGCCTGCATGAGCGGTGAGGCGTGGAACCATCCGGCCAGCGGTTTTGGAAAAGCAGCGATAATGTGTTCAAGGCCGGAGGCAAATTCCCCATGGAAAACGAGCGCGATCACCAAGGCGCAGTAGTAGAGCGGAACGATGCGAAAAAAGCGCCGAACGTAGAATCGCCGCCAGGTTTTCGGGCAATCCCACGGTTCGGCCTCCTCCCGCAGATGGTAGTGGTAGGCCATCAAGAAGCCGGAAAGAAACATAAAAATATCAACGGCGACATCCCCGCGGTCGAGGAGGGTGTAATGACCGTAGAAGCCGGACATTTCCGACACATGCACCGCAAGCACCCACAGTGCGCACAGCCCGCGGACGGCATCAAGGACAGCCAAATGGGTTCCGGTCCGGCTTGGCCGTTCACGCGGCATCGGCGAAGAGACTGGGATGGTGAGAGCAGATTTCAGATTGCGTGGGACCTCCCTCCGCAGGTGGGATGTCAATGCCAGAATGGATGGGGACGTTAGTCTTATCAAGATTTATGACCGCAGGCCGCCTCAGCGGGAGAAGCCGGTGGCACGGGAGCGGCATTAAGAAGGGCGAATTTGCTGTTTCGTCGCCGGAGCGGTTTGGCTTATCATCGCGGCAGTTGGTAAAATTTTCCAATGCCCAAGTCACGCCGTGTTTCCACCGAATCCGCCTCCACATGGCGGGTGGCGGCGGCGCGGCTGGCGCGGGCGATTCCAGCGGGACGGCTGCATCCGCGGGTCGTCGCTTGGCTAAAAAAGGAGGCGCAGGCGGGGGAGCCGTGGGCGGCGGCGGTTTCCGGCGGGGCGGATTCGGTGGCGCTGCTGCTCCTACTATGGGCGCATTTTCCAAAAGCGCGGCGGCGATTGACGGTGTTGCATTACGACCACGCCACGCGGCCGGATTCGCGGGAAGATGCGAAGTTCACGCGGGCACTGGCGGCGGCGCTGGGGTTGAAATGCGAAATGGGCCGGCGCGAAGCGAGCGCGGGGTCGGTCGGCGAGGCGGAATTGCGGGAGGCGAGGTGGGGGTTTTTCCGGGAGCGGTTGAAAGCCGGCGGCGGGCGCGTGGTGTTTCTCGGGCACCAGCGCGACGATATTGCGGAGACGATGCTCATGCGGCTGGCGCGCGGCAGCGGGACGGGCGGGTTGAGCGCGCCGCGGCCAGTGAGGATTTTTGCGGACGGCACGGTGGCGCTGCGGCCTTTACTGGACATCGGCGGCGAGGAGCTGCGCGTGGCGTTGCGGACGGCGGGGGCGTCGTGGCGCGAGGATTCGAGCAACGCGTCGGATGATTATTTGCGCAACCGGGTGCGGCGGCAGGTGGTGCCGGCTTGGCGCTTGGCGGCGAGGGAGCGCGACCTGGCGGCGGGAGTGGCACGGTCGCGGGCGTTGCTGGAAGAGGATGATGAGGCGCTGGAAGCCATCGTCCAGGCGATGCTGGCGGAGCGCAAAGCCGGCGGGGCGCTCAAGCCGGCGGATTGGGCCACGCTGCCGCGGGCGCTGTTGCGCCGGGCGTTGCGAAGCTGGCTGGAGGCGCAGGAACTGGGTGGAAGTGTTTCGGCGGCGGCGTTTGAGAAGTTGCAAGACGCGCTGATGGCGGGCGAACGCGGGCGATGGAGCGCGGGCCG
>JBEKZN010000156.1:0-6048 GCA_049509815.1 Opitutales bacterium | reverse complement strand
ACAGCGGCAGCACGCTGCCCAGCCACTGCGCCCACGCCGGCATCCCCCGAAACGGAAAAAAGAACCCCGACAGCATCATCGACGGCAGGAAAAAGAAAAACGCCATCTGCATCGCCTGCAACTGGCTCTGCGCCAGCGTGGACAGCAGAATCCCCATCCCCAGGTTCGCCGAGATGAACAGCAGCACGCACCCCGCCAGCAGCGCCATGCTCCCCTCCTCCGGCACGTCAAACAGCCACCGCGCCGCCAGCAAAATCACGCACGCCTGCACGTAGCCCACCGCGATGTAAGGCAGGATCTTCCCCAGCATCACCTCCGCCGGCCGCGCCGGGGTGGACAGCAGGTTCTCCATCGTCCCGCGCTCCTTCTCCCGCACAATCGCCATCGCCGTGATGTTCACCATCGTCATCGTCAGCACCAGCCCCAGCAACGCCGGCACGATGTTCAACTGCGAGCGCCGCTCGGGATTGTACTTCAGCAGCAGGTTGAAGTCCACCGGGTCGGCCGGCGGATTCAGGCGGGTGAACGGCCCCTGCAAGTCGAACGTCGCCGCCTGCTCGATCACGTCCTGCACCGCCCCCACCGCGTTGCCCACCGCCACCGGGTCCGTCGCGTCCGCCTCCACCAGCACCTGCGGATGGCTGCCCCGCAGCAGGTCGCGCGTGAAATTCACCGGAATCGTCACCACAAACTGCGCGTCGCCCGTGGCCAGCATTTCATTGGCCTCGGATTCCGTGACCGCCTCGCTTGCGATGTCAAAATAATCGGTGTGCCGCAGCGCCTGGATGATCGTGCGCACCACCGGGCTGCTGTCGCCCGCCACGATCACCGTGGGCAGATGCTTCGGGTCGGTGTTGATCGCGTAGCCGAAAATCGTCAGCTGCATCAGCGGGATGCCGAACATCATCGCAAACGTCAGCCGGTCGCGCCGCATCTGGATGAACTCCTTCAGCGCCATCGCCCAGAACCGCCGGAAAGAAAAACGGTTGAACATCGTGCGTCAGGTAAAGTTGTCCTTGGCCACGCCCATCAGGTGAATGAACACGTCCTCGAGCGACGGATGCGTCGGCGCGGCCGTCACGCCCGGACCGGTCACCGACTCCACCGCCGCCTGCACCGCTCCCGCATCGGCACTGCAAATATGCAGCGCGCTGCCGAACGGCACGACCGACACACCCGGCCGCCCGTGCAGGGCCACCACCAGCTGGCTGGGGTTTTCGCACTCCACGCGCCAGACCGTCAGCCCCGCCCGCTCGATCACCTCGTGCACCGTCCCCTGCGTCAGCAGATTGCCGTACGCCATGTACGCGACCCGGTGGCACCGCTCGGCCTCGTCCATGTAGTGCGTGGCAATCAGCACGCTGATCCCCTGCGCCGCCAGCCCGTGAATTTCCTCCCAAAAATCCCGCCGCGCCTTCGGGTCCACGCCCGCGGTCGGCTCGTCCAGCAGCAGCAGGCGCGGACGGTGGATCATGCTCGCCGCCAGCGCCAGCCGCTGCTTCCAGCCGCCGGAGAGCGTGCCCGCGAGCTGCCGCCGCCGGCTGGTCAGCCCGAGATGCTCCAGCGCCGCGTCCACCGCTTCGCGCCGCTTCGGCAGGCTGTAAATGCGCGCGACAAAATCCAAGTTCTCCTCGATGGAAAGATCCTCGTAATAGCTGAACCGCTGCGTCATGTAGCCGACCTCGAGCCGGATGCGGTCGGCCTCGCGGCGCAAGTCGTAGCCCAGGCAGGTCCCGTCGCCTTCGTCGGGCGTGAGCAGCCCGCACAACATGCGCATGAACGTCGTTTTGCCACTGCCGTTCGGCCCGAGAAAACCGCAGACCTCTCCGCGCTGCACCTGGAAATCGAGGCGGTTGACCACCGGCCGGCCATCGTAGCGCTTCGTCAGGCCGTGCACGTCCACCGCCAGTGCGGCAGAGCCGGGCGCGCCCGCGGATTCGGCCACGGAAAAAATGGCACTCATGGGCGCAGGCTCACCTCGGCGGGCTGCCCGACGTGCAGCGTGCGCGCCACCGCCGGATCGAAGTCCGCCTCCACCATAAACACATACTTGTAGTTTTGACTCTCACTGTAAATCACCGGCGGCGTGAATTCGACCTGCGTGGAGATATAGCTCACGCGTGCCGGGATCGGCGCGGCCAGCCCGTCCAGCGTCACGTTCACCTGCTGCCCGATCTTGACCTGGTTGATGTCCGGCTCGGGCACGAAGAAACGCGCGCACAATTCCGTCGCCGGCAGCAGCACCACCACCGGCTGGCCGGGCTCGACCCGCTCGCCCACCCGGAAAAGCGTGTCCTGCACGTAGCCGTCCTGCGGCGCCGTCTGCGTCTTCTGGTCGAGCAGCCACTGCGCGCGGTCGCGCACGGCCTCGGCCGCGGTCAAATCCGCCGCCGCCTGACGCACCTGGTCGTCGCGCGAGCCAAGCTTGCCGGTGGCCAGCGTGGCGGAATCCTTGTCGGTCACCGCGGTGAGCTGATCGACCGTCAGCCGCAGGCGGTCGAATTCGTGCGCGGAAACAAATTCCTTCTCCTTGAGTGGCTCCGACCGCTTCCATTCGAGGTTGGCCAGCTCAAGTTGCGCGCGGTCCTCGCGCAACTGCGCGTCGAGCTCCGCCAGCTCGGTGTCGCGCAATCCCTTGCGCAAATCATCCACTTTCGACTGCGCCGAGGCCACCTGATCATCCGCCTGCCTCAAGTCGTCCGTCTCGGGCTGGGGGTCGAGGGCGAACAGCGGCGCGCCGGCCTTGACGATGTCGCCCCGGCGCACGTTCAAGGAAAGCAACTGCCCTTCCTGCGGCGAAGCCACGCCCAGAAATCGTCCCTCGAGGTAACCCTGGTAATACTCCTTTTTCTCGCCGCCGCAGCCGGCCAGCGCCAGCGCCGCCAGGGTTCCCGCGAGAATTTTCCGCCAAGCAATCATGCCGGCGTTTATCCCATTCCGCGCTCGCGATGGCAAGCGTTCGCCAACCGGCGTTTAAGATTCGCCGCAGGCTTCGCGCAGCTGCTCCCACAGTTTTTTCTGCGCGGCGGTTTTCGCCGGCGGCACATGGACGGACAGCACGGCGTACAAATCGCCGTGCGAGCCGTCGCGCTTGGGCAAACCCAGCCCCTTCAATCGCAACTGCCGGCCGGTGTCCGCGCCCGCCGGAACCGTCACCGCGACCGGCTGATGCAGCGTGGGCACATTTTTTTTCGCCCCCAGCGCCGCCTCCCACGGCGCCAGCTCCAAATCATAATACAAATCCGCGCCTTCGACGCGAAAGTCCGGATGCTTTTGCAGGCGCACCGTCAGGAACAAGTCGCCCGGCGGTCCTCCCGCCGGTCCGGGCTCGCCCTTGCCGGCGACACGGATGCGCTGGCCGTCGCTCACCCCGGGTGGCACCCGCACCTTGAGCGTTTCCGTGGTGCCGCGCCCGGTCGCGCCGCGCCGCCGCAGGCTCAGCAGCCGCTCCGCGCCCCGGCTGGCCTCTTCGAGCGTGACGAGCAAATCCGATTCGAGATCGCGCCCGCGCATCGGGCCGGCCGCTTCCGCTTCGCCGGGAAAACCGCCGAATCCGCCGCGCTCGAAACGGCCCCGCGCACCGAACAGATGCTCGAAAAAATCGCTGAAGCCCGTGCCGCCAAATTCAAACTCCTCGCCACCGGGACTTCCGCTGCGCCGCCAGGTCCCGCCCGCGCCCGGCGGCGGCTGGCGGAACTCCGGCCCTTGCTGCCAGTCGGGCCCGAGCTGGTCGTAACGCTGGCGCTTCTCTTTGTCGCCGAGCACCTCGTAGGCCTCGTTGATCTCCTTGAACTTCTCCTCGGCCGCCTTCTTGTCCTTGGCCGTGTCCGGGTGATACTGCCGCGCCAGCTTGCGAAAAGCCTTTTTGATGTCGTCCGCACCGGCCTCGCGGGGGACGCCCAAAATTTTGTAGTAGTCCTTAAACTCCATTCCCATGCGGGTAAAGTGTCGGGCTCGGGCCGGGCTGGCAAGTCGGCAGGCGATTTTTTCGAATCCCTGCCCGGCGGCGGGGCCGGAATTCAGTGTTTAACTCCGCGCAAATCTGTGGATTATGTTGACCCTGCCATGCGTGCCGCCGAGCTTTTCACCCTGCCGCCCTCGCTGGCGCAATTCGTTTCCTTTTTCGCCCCCGACGCCCCGCCGTGGATTTGGGTCACGCGCATCGAAGAGGCGCTGGCCGCCGTGCCCTGGGCCGAGTTCCCGCCGCGCGAAGACCTGCCGCCCAACGTCCATGTGCAGGGCACCGTGTACCTGCACCCCAGCGTGAAGTTGCCGCCGTATTGCGTCATCGAAGGCCCGGTCTGGATCAGTGCCGGCACGGAAATCCGCCCGGGCGCGTACCTCCGCGGGCTGGTCATCACCGGCGAGCGCTGCGTGCTGGGCAACAGTTGCGAGTACAAAAACTGCCTGCTCCTCGACGGCGTCCAAACGCCGCACTACAATTATGTCGGCGATTCCGTGCTGGGCAACGGCGCCCATCTCGGTGCGGGCGCGATTTGCGCCAACCTGCGGCTCGATAAACAGGACGTGCCGGTGGTCACCCCCAGCGGCCGCAAACCCAGCGGGCGGCGCAAACTCGGCGCGCTCGTGGGCGACGGCGCGGAAGCCGGCTGCAACTGCGTGCTCCAGCCCGGCGCGATCCTGGCGGAATGATCGTGACCCGTATGAATCCGGCGCCTGTGTCCCAGAATGCGTCCGTCGAAGGTGCGCCGGA
Organism: Opitutales bacterium; assembly: GCA_049509815.1. Taxonomy (GTDB): domain Bacteria; phylum Verrucomicrobiota; class Verrucomicrobiia; order Opitutales; family JABDGR01; genus CAZDAQ01. Next base: position 1,334 of record JBEKZN010000156.1, on the reverse strand, counting down.
ATCGCGCTGTTTCACGCTGGCGGCGTGGCTGCTCCTGCTCGTTTTTCCGTGGGCGCTTTATTTGGTGAACGACTCGTGGGCGTACAACCACCGGTTTGAAACAGCCGGCATCTACACGGGCTATTTCCTTTATTGGCACGACTACCTGCGGCAATTTCCCCTCGAATACCCGGGAGCGCGCCTGATGTGGGTCACGCCGGGCTGGCTGGCTTACCATTTATTCACGCCCTACTGGGCCAATTTGATCCTGCGCGCGTATATTATTTTCGGCACCGCCGCACCGACATGGCTTGCACTGCGCCGACTGGGCGCCGGTGTGGCCGGCGCCACGCTGGGCGCGATGCTGTTAATCTCGAACCCGTATTTTTTGCAGGCCGCAGGATGGGACTACGTCAATGGCGCCGGGATTCTTTGCATCGCCTGGAGCTTGTATTTTCTGGCCGCCGCAGCAGCAGCTCCGCGCCGGGCCGGATGGCTGCTGGCCGCGGGCGCGGCCATGATTGCCACGGTCTGGACTTATTTGATGCTCGGTTTTTTTGCGCCGGTGTACGCTTGGTATTACCTGCGCCAGCGCGGCTGGCCGCGGCTCGCCGAAGGGCTGCGCGAGCTCGGCTGGCTGTTGCTTGGCGCCGGGGTGCTGACCGCTTTTCTGGGCCTGATCAGTTGGAGCATGGGCGGCCGTTTTTTCTTTTTCTTACTGCAATTTCTGGCCTCGGGCTCGCAAGTGGAATCCACCGCGAACGGCTACCAACTGCCCGCCACCTGGCTGCCCAACAGCCCGTGGCTGATCGTGCCCTGTCTTGGCGTGCTGGCAGGAACCCTGCTGGCGCTGCCCTCGGTGCGAAAACGCTGGGCCCTGGATCGGCCGGCGGAAGCCGCGGGCGTGGCCACGGTGCTGACCTTTGCCATCTTTGCCATGGTGGACATGGGCGGAACCTGGGTCGTCCTGCACTACAAGTATGCGACCCATGCCGTGTACTTGCTGCCGTTCACCTACCTGCCGCTCGCCTTGGTGGCCGACCGTCATCTCGTGCGCCTGACCCCGCATGCCCAAATGGGCGTGCTGTTGGCGGCCGCGTTGCTGCTGCTCGTGATGTATTCCGGCGCTTGGACCAACTTCCTGCGCCACGGCCCCTTGATCCACCGCGGGACGATTGCCTGCGTGGCCATTGCGCTCGCGTTCCTGGCGGCGGTGTACCGGCCCACGTTTGCCGGCCTGGTCGTCCTCGTGCTTGGCCTGAGTTGGCTGAACCTGGGCACGGCCACCCGCATTTCCTGGCGCATTCCCGCCCCGCCCAACGCGCGCGACGCCCACCTGCTCGCCTTCGATGTCA
>JBEKZN010000155.1:0-4836 GCA_049509815.1 Opitutales bacterium | reverse complement strand
CGCTTGCCGAATTCATGGGTCCTGCCACAGTGCGCGCCCGTGGGCCTGCCGCAAGCGGAAATCCTCGCCCGCCCCGAACCACCCCATTCTCCCCCTAAACAAACTTTGCAGTTGTGCCCGGCTAGGGATAGATTATTTCGCGGATGATGCCCCAACACCTAAACCCCCGCCGTTCGGTACCCGCCCGCGGCTTCACTTTGATTGAACTGCTCACGGTGCTCGCGGTCATTGGCATTTTGGCCAGTATCCTCGTTCCGGTCATCGGATCCGTGCGCACCAGCCAAAAGCGGCACACCAGCGAACTGCTCTTCAACAACATCGCCGCCGCCATGGAAAACTACAAGTTGGTCTATGGCCGGTACCCCATTTTTACCAACCACATGGATGTGTTCAATACTTCGCCCGACACCTACGGCGACATGATGTTCCACCTCAACGGCAGCCCCAGCAACCCGGACGGCTTTTTGATTCACGTCCTCGCTGCCGATTATCCCGACGGCAACACCACCTACCAGCCCTATAATCCCAAACACCAGAGCTTTCTGGCGCTGCAAGACAGCATGCTCACTTATGGCACGAGTGACGCCCAGCACTCCAACCCCCTCGTCGCCGACGCCTTTGGCAACACCGACATCGGCGTCGTGATCAATGTCACGGGCAACTCCACCGTAGCCACCAGCTCCGTCAACCAGCCGGTCGTTTGTGCCGACACCGGCAACAGTGCCGCCCCCTCGCTCCAAGCGGGCAAAACCATCCCCCAGTCCGTCGTCATTTATTCCTACGACGACGAAGTGACCCCCCCCTTCATGACCAATTTCGATTACAGCTCTTACAGCACCCAATAGCCCTCACCCCCCCCGGCCCAGGCCCTCCCGCCTCACTTTCCGCTTTCGGTGCCTGCGCCAGCGCTGCGCCGGTTTCACCCTCATCGAGCTGCTGACCGTCATCAGCATCATCGGCATCCTCGCCGCGATCCTGATCCCCGTGGTTGGCTCGGCCATCAATTCCGCTAAGCGCCAAAAAACGTACGTCGAGCTGAACAACATCGTCTCCATGGTTCAGATGTACAAGCAGGCGTACAAATACTGGCCGAACATTCCCCCGGCTTCGCTGGTGACGGGCCAGCCCACCACGCTTCACCTCAATCAAACTCCCCTCTTCGTGCCGGTCATGACGGGCAACTTCACCGGCAATTCCGGCGCCACCACTTACAACCCCCAGGGAACCGTTTTCGGCACGTTCTCCAACGACGAACTCACCACCGACGGCACCGGAATCATCGACCCCTTTGACAACGACGACATCGTCGTCATCATGGACACCCCCAACGCCGGCAGCATTCCCGCCAGCGCCATCGACGCCGTCAGCCTGACGTCCGGCAACGCCCAGTCCGGTTACAACAGCGCCCCCCTGACCATCCCGCAAACGGTGCCCGTTCGTAGCAGTGTCATCGTCATGTCTCCGGGACGCGGCATCACGAGCAACGACATCGTCACTACCTGGGACGTGCAGTAGATACCTGCGGCTAGCTTCCGGACCTGCTGGGCTTGACCGGATGTCTTCCGGTTGTGCTTGCCCCCGGCGCGCGCCGTGGTTTTTGTTGACCTCTTGCGCCCGCTGAATTTTTCATTTCTGTTCATCTTCCGACCATGAGCCAGCCCGAACGGCACGCCTTCCAGGCCGAGGTGCGCCAGCTCCTCGACCTCGTCGTCCACGCCCTCTACACCGACCGCGAAATTTTCCTGCGCGAGTTGGTGTCCAACGCCTCCGACGCCCTGGAGAAGCTGCGCCATCACCAACTCGCCGGTGACAAACCCTTCGACGACCACCTGCCCCTCGAAATCAACCTCACCACCGACGACACCGCCGGCACCGTGACCATCCAGGATTTCGGCGTCGGCATGACCCGCGAAGAACTGGTCGAAAACCTCGGCACCATCGCCCATTCCGGCTCCAAGGCCTTTCTCCAGGCCCTCAAGGAAAAGGGCTCTTCCACCGAAAACCTCATCGGCCAGTTCGGCGTCGGCTTTTACAGCGCCTTCATGGTTGCCCGCGAAGTCCAGGTTTACACCCGCTCCTGGCAGCCCGACGCCCAAGGCTGGCTCTGGTCCAGCGACGGCACCGGCGAATACGCCCTCGAGCCGGCCGACGGCCAGCGGCGCGGCTCCAAGATCATCCTGCGCCTGAAGGACGACGCCAAGGAATTCGCCCGCGCCGACCGCGTGCGCGCCCTCCTCTCGCGCTATTCAAGCTTCGCCGCCTTCCCCATCAACCTCAACGGCGAACGCGTCAACAAAATCGAGGCTCTCTGGCTCAAGCACAAAAACGAAATCACCCCCGAGCAGTACCGCGAGTTCTACAAGTTCCAGGCCCATGCCACCGAGGAACCCCTCGCCTGGCTGCACTTTTCCGCCGACGCCCCGCTTGCGCTGCACGCGCTGCTCTTCGTGCCCGCAGCCAACCCCGAACGCTTCGGCTTTGGCCGCACCCCGCCCGGCGTCGCCCTGCACTGCCGCAAAATCCTCATCGACCCCGAGCCCGCCGGCCTGCTCCCGGAATGGCTGCGCTTCCTGCGCGGCGTCGTGGACAGCGCCGACCTCCCGCTCAACATCTCGCGCGAGACCATGCAGGACAGCGCGCTCGTGCAAAAGCTCAACCGCGTCCTCACCCGCCGCTTTCTCAAGTTTCTCGACGAGCTCGCGCAAAAGGAACCCGCCACGTTTGAGAAGGTGTACCGCCAGTTTCAGCACTACCTCAAGGAGGGTGTCACGTCCGATTTCGAGCACCGTGAAGCCCTGGCCGGCCTCCTGCGGTTCGAATCCACCGCGCTGCCCGCGGGCCAGCTCACCAGTCTGACGGATTACGTCAGCCGCCTGAGCACCGGCCAGACTGAAATCTATTTTCTCCACGCCCGCGACCGCGCCACCGCCGAAAGCGGCCCCTACCTCGAAGCCTTCAAGGCTCGCGGCCTCGAAGTCTTCCTGGGCTTCGACCCGCTTGACGATTTCGTGTTCTCCCACCTCGGCACTTTCTCCGAAAAACGCCTCGTCCCCGCCGACCAAGCCGACCTCAAGCTCGCCGACCTCCCCGACGCCGACGGCGCCGAGCCCCTGCCCGCCGACGCCCTCGCCGCCCTGTGCACCTGGCTCAAGGAAACCCTCGCCGACGAACGCATCGCCAGCGTCGAGAGCGGCACCCGCCTGGTGGGCAGCCCCGCCGCCGTCCTCAACGCCGACGCCGTCCTCACCGCCAACATGCGCCGCATCCTGCGCGCGATGAAAAACGACGACCAGGCTCCCGCCTCGTCCGTCGTCCTGCAAATCAACCCGCGCCACCCGCTCATCAAAAACCTCGCCGCCCTGCGCGAGCGCGACCCCGAGACCGCGAAACTCGTCGCCACCCAGCTTTACGACAACACCCTGCTCGCCGGCGGCCTGCTCGAGGACCCGCGCCGGCTCATCGAGCGGGCCTACGCGCTGCTCGAGCGCGTATCCAAATCCTGAATACCGAAACCCAGGGCTCCCGCCTGCACCTGGCCCGCCCGGGCTTCGCCGGGTTCCTCGCGCGCGAAGCCGCCGCCGCCGGCCTGACCCCGTCTGCCCAGGGCGAAACCTGGGTGCTCACGCCCGCGCCCGATCCGGCCAGCCCCGCCGCCGCCGGACTCTGTTTTGCCCACGCCGCGCTGATCGACCCGATCGAGCTGCGCGGCGCGTCCGTCAACGCCGCGGCCCGCGCAATTCTCGATTGGTTTCTGGCCAGTTGCCGCGGCGAGCGTTTTGAGCAGCCCTGGCCGCTCCAATTCCGCGCCGACGAATCCATCGCGGGCCTCACCCGGCGCGTCGCGGCTATCGAGCGCGAATTCTCCGGCGAACTCGCCAAACGCCTCGCGCGCGTGGCCCGTCTGGCGCGCCCGTCGCCGGTTCATCCACGCGGCCCGGCGCGCGGTCTGTTCCTGTTCTTCCGCGATTTCGACACCTTCTGGTGCAGCCGCGAAGCGGTTTTGGGCGGCCAGCGGCGCATGGCCGACGATCATGGCGCGCCGTCCCGCTCCTACCTCAAGGTCGAGGAAGCCTATGGCGTCCTTGGGCGCGCGCCGAGCGCCGGCGAAACTGTGGTGGACCTCGGCGCGGCCCCCGGCGGCTGGAGCTACAGCGCCGCCCGCCTGGGTGCCTCCGTGCTCGCGCTCGACAATGGCCCGCTCAAGGGCGCTGCGCTCGGCCACCCTCTTATCCGGCACGAACAGGCCGACGCCTTCCGCCACGCCCCGCCGCCCGGCGCGATTTACGACTGGCTCTTTTGCGACGTCGTGGACGACCCGGTCAAAGTCCTCGCCCTGCTCGAACATTGGGTGGCGCAGCGCTGGTGCCGCCGTTTCGTGGTTAACCTCAAGTTTGGCCGCACCGACCCGCTTCCATTGCTGCGCCGCGCCACCGGGTCCGGCGAGCCGCTGCCGCGCGCCTGCGCCGCGCTCTGGGCGCGCCATCTCTTCCACGACCGCGAGGAGTTCACCCTCGTCGGCGAAATCCGCGGCTGACGCACTTGCCACTTGCCGCGCCCGCGGGCGGGCGCAGACTGTCAGCCATGCCGCCCGCCGACCATTCGCCCCAGCCGCCGCGTCAGGTCAACGTCTGCGGCTTCAAGGCCGTCGCCGCCACCTTTGCGCGGCGGCCCAAATGCGTCCAGCGGCTGTTTTTTGACGCCAAAACCGCCCCGCTCACCGGCGTTTTCTGCCGCTGGCTCGCCCAGGAACGCCGCATCTACCGGCAGGTCGAACCCGCCGAGCTGGAACGCATCGCCGGCACCGTCCACCACGGCGGCATCGTGGCCGTCACCGAA
>JBEKZN010000154.1:0-4847 GCA_049509815.1 Opitutales bacterium | reverse complement strand
GAAGATGGCGTCGCGCAAGACGGGGTAAGGCAGGCGGCCGAGCATGGCGGTTTGCGCCACCGCAGCCAGCTCGCCGGCAGACGGACCGAAGGCGGTAAAGCCGAGGATGAGGTCGTCGTTGGCGACGAGAGCCTTGGCAAAACCGCGAGTCTCGCCGAGGGTGCGGGTGCGCAAGATGGCAGCCATGGGGATTTTTGCAAGGCGATAGGGGATGCCCTGGGCTTTCGCGGCAGTTTCGCTCAGACCCACATGAGCCATTTCCGGGTCGGTGAAAAGGCAATACGGAATGAGGCGGCCGCGGGTGGTGCGGGCGCTGCCGGCGAGGTTGTCGCGCACGATGCGAAAATCGTCGAAGCCGACGTGGGTGAATTGCGGGCTGCCGGCGCATTCGCCCATGGCCCAGACTTCGGGGGCGGTGGTTTCGAGGCGGTCGTTGACGCGGATATAACCGTGGGCGGCGAGTTCGACGCCGCCCTTGGAAACATCCAGCCGGTCGGCATTGGAGGTGCGACCGGTGGCCACGAGAATGGCGGAAGCGGCAAGCGTGGCAACGGTGTCGTTTTCGCGCACCTGCAGTTGCACGCTCTCGCCGGAACGACCCGAGACACCGAGGAGTTCGGCGTGCAATTTCACTTCGACGCCCTCGTCCTTGAAGAGTTGCAAAAGGGCTTCGCTGACGTCGGGATCCTCGCGCTCGAGGAGACGTGGACCGTGATGGAGGAGGGTGACGCGGCTGCCGAAGCGGTGCATGGCCTGGGCAAATTCGAGCCCGATATAGCCGCCGCCGAGCACGACGAGATGTTCCGGGACGCGCGCGAGTTGCAAGGCTTCGACGTGGGTCATCGGCATGGCTTCAGCGAGACCGGGCACGGGCGGCGTGCTGGCACGAGTGCCGACGGCGAGGAATATGCGTTCGCCACGCAATGGGCGGGTGCCTCCGCTGTTGAGCGCGACTTCGATGGTTTTCGGCGCGGTGAAACGGCCTTCGCCCCACACCAACTCCGCTCCAGATGCCTTGAAGAAACCACGGTGCAGCTCCATCAGCCCCTCAATCATGCGGTCCTTGCGGCGGATGACGGCGGCCATGTCCACTTTGAGCGGGGCGGCCGCAAGGCCGAATTCGGCGGCGTGGGCGAGCAGCGAGGCGACTTTGGCGCTGTGAATAATGTTTTTGCTGGGCAGGCAGGCGACGTTGGGGCAGGAACCGCCGTACATGGAGCGCTCGACCACGATGGTTTTCTGGCCGGATTTGGCGAGCGTCCAGGCGAGGAACTTGCCGGGTTCGCCGCTGCCGATGATGATGTTTTGGTAAAGCTCCGGATTCATGGCGCAGCCGCTGGGGGAGACCTGCAATCAGGATGGGTGAGGTGGACGACTGATTTCGAGCACAAACGATGCCAGCCACCGGATTGTTACGAGGAGCTGGATGCTGGGATAATCGAGGCTGCTTCGACACGTTTCCGGAGGATTTGCCGGGGGAAGATAGCGGGAAAGAGTTCGGGTCACTCGCCAGCCGCGACGGCGCCTTTTTGGGGCACGGAGCGGCGCATGAGCGGCAGGAGAAAAACGAGCAGAGCAGCGACGACCGCAAGGGCAAAGAACACGTCAAAATAGGCCAGCGACGAAGCCTGTTGATCGCGCACCTGCTGCAGGGTGTCGAGAACCAGGTTTTGCGACAAGGGCGCGTCGCCGGTTTGCTGGAGGAAGAAAGTCTGGCCTTGCTGGGAGAAGCTTTGAACGGCGGGATTAAGCGGATCCAGCCATTCGTTCAGGCGCAACGTGTGGAACTGGTCGCGGCGTTCCTGGATGGTTTGGGCCATGGAAACGCCGACACTGCCGCCTTCGTTGCGCAGCAAGGCGAGCAGGCCCACGGCGGCGCCGCGAAGTTCAGGCGGGATGTAGAGGAAGGCGGCGACGTTGAGCGGGGCGAAGATCATGGACAGGCCGGCGATGACGACGACGCGCGGCATGACAACCTGCCAGGGACTGATGTTGAGGTTGAGCTGCGACATCCAGTAATTGCCGAGAGCGAGGGTGACGAGGCCGGCGAACATCGGGTAGCGGGCATCCACCCCATGGGAGAGGAGCGCGCCGACGATCACGATCATAACGACCGCTGCCAGCCCGGACGGGGACAGGACGAGGCCGGAGGTGGTGGCATCGTAGCCGAAAAGGGATTGGAGCAGGGCGGGGAGGGAATTGGTGTTGGCGTAGAGCACGCCGAAGGAGCAAAAGATGATGATGCAGCAGAGGCGGAAATTGCGGTCCAGAAGGGTGCGAAAATTGATCAAGGGGTTGGCGATGCGCAATTCCCGGAAGACCAAGGTCCCGAGACCCAGGAGGAAGAGAACAAGCAACGTCTGCACGCGGCCGAACGGATCGTTGAGCCAGTCCCACTCCTGGCCTTTGCTGAGCATGATTTCCCAGCAGACCATGGTGAGGCTGAGGAGGCACAAGCCCAACACGTCGAACGGCCGGCGTTCCGTGCGCATACGGATGCGCGCGGCCTTGAGGTAATCCGGATCCTCAACCACGGCGGCACAGAACGCGAGCGCCAGCAAGCCGACGGGGACATTGAGGTAAAAGATCCAGCGCCAGTCGTAATTGTCCGTGATATAACCGCCGAGGGTGGGGCCGACGACGGGGGCGAGGAGGGCGGCGATGCCGAAGACGGACATGGCGGCGCCCTGCTTTTCGCGCGGGAAGGCGTCGAGGAGGACGCCCTGGCTGGAGGGCTGCAGGCCGCCGCCGGCAAGACCCTGGAGCACGCGGCTGGCGATGAGCATGTTCAAACTCGTGGCCATGCCGCAGAGCGCCGAGGCGGTGGTAAAGACGAAGATGGAGAGCAGAAAATAATTCCGGCGCCCGAGCCGCGAGCCGAGCCAGCCGGAGATGGGCAGGACGATGGCGTTGGCGGCCAGGTAGCTGGTGAGGACCCACTCGCTGTCGGTGACGGGAGCGGAGAGGCCGCCGGCGATGTAACGCAACGCCACGTTGGCAATGGTGGTGTCAAGCACCTCCATAAAGGTCGGGATCACGACGGCCGCCGCCACCAGCCAGGGATTGATTGAGCGCCGGGGCGAGGAGAGGCCGATGACCTGCGCCGTCATGGCTGCTTGGCAGGAGCGGCGGGTGGTGCAGTCACCGGTGGGACGTAGGGCTGCAAGACTTTGCCGGCGTCAGGGCCAGTGGGGGTGGCGGCCAGATTTACGGTGGGTGTCACCGACAGGCCGACAAAGAGGGGGTCTTGGTCGGGGTTGTAGTCGATGAGATCGATGCGCACCGGGAGGCGCTGCACGACTTTGACGAAGTTGCCGGTGGCATTTTCAGGCGGAAGAAGCGCGAGGGTGGAGCCGGTGCCCATGGTGAAGCCGGAGATGCGGCCCTTGAAAATTTTGTGGCTGCCGTACATGTCCACGTCGAGGTCCACAGGCAGCCCGATGCGCAACTGGGCGAGCTGGGTTTCCTTGAAATTGGCGTCAATCCAGATTTCCTTGAGGGAGCGGACGGCCATGAGGCTTTGGCCGGCGATCACATTGTCGCCGGGGTTGACGTTGCGCCGCGTGACCACGCCATCAATTTCGGAAACGATATTGCAATAACTGAGGTTCAAATTTGCCTGGTCGAGCTGGCGCTGGGCAACGAGGAGTTGCGCCTCGGCCTGCTTGACGCTGGGAGCGTCGGTGACCAATTGGGCGTAAATGCGGTCAATGTTTCCTTCCGGGTCGCGTTTAAGGAAGTCGGCGATCATCTGATTCGGAGTGCGGTTGAAGGAGCCGTAAACGCCAAGCGGGGCCACGGCTTGTGACAAACTGGCCTGCGCTTGCTTGACCGAGGAAAAGGTCTGGTCGAGGTCGGCGGGCACCTGGGCGAGGTCGTCGCCGGTTTCGGGTTTGGCCGGGAGACCAAGCTGGACGCGAAGCTGGTAAACGGCCTGGAGGGCCACTTCGAGCTGGGCCTGGGCGACGAGGTACGCTTCGCGGTAGTTTTCCAACTCCTGCTCCGAGACGGCGCCGGAGCCGACCAGCTTGGACGCCCGGTCATACTCGGACTGGGCCGTGTTCAGCGTGGCATTTTGGGAGGCGACGACAGCGACTCGGGAGCGGAGCAAGGCCACCTGGTTGTCCACATCCTCGATGGCATGATCCAAATTGAAACGCAGACTGCGCGCTTGCGCGATCTGGGAGCGCGCCTCGGCCAGCGCGACATTGACGTCGGCCTGGGCCTCGATGACGCTGGCGTTGGCAATGTCAACCAGCACCTGGTACGGTGCCGGATCGAGTTGCACGAGAAGATCGCCTTTGCGCACACGATTGTTGTCATCCACGAGCACGCGGGCAACCTGGCCGGGCACGCGGGGTGCCACGAAGGTGACGTGCCCGTTGACGTAGGCATCGTCGGTCGTCACGGTGTTCCACGATTCGGCGATCCAGTATCCGCCGGCGGCCAGCGCGAGCAGCAAGATGATGCCGGCGAGGACGAGCTTGCGCCGTTTTCCGCCACTAGCGGGCGGGGCGGACGGCAAAGGGACAGGGGCCGCAGGCGCGCTGGATGAATCGGCTAGCGGCGGCACTGCGGGTGGTGCCGTGGGTGCAGGTGCGGTTGGTTCGGGCGTCGCCATGACACGCTCCGAGCAGCAGTATTTAGGCCGACACCATGGGGGCAAGTTTAAAACATGCTTGAGCCGCCGTTAGCCGAGGGGTCTGTGCTCATGATGGCGGCGGAATTCGATGCGCAGAGGACGGCGAACGCGGTGTTGAATTGACGCGGGAGTCTCGATTTCGGGAATCAGGCTTGAGTGAGCGGCGCAAAAACGTTTGACGGGCGGAGAGGGGTGTGGTTACCTC
>JBEKZN010000153.1:0-4857 GCA_049509815.1 Opitutales bacterium | reverse complement strand
TGGAGGCAGATGGCGCACCACAGGACGATGAGGAGGGCGCCGTTTTCCTTGGGGTCCCAGCCCCAGAAGCGGCCCCAGGATTGGTCGGCCCAGATGCCGCCGAGCATGGTGCCGACGAAGCTGAAGACGGTGGCGAAGCAGGTGATGCCGTAAACGAGGCGGGCGATTTCGCGGGCGCGGGTGGCGTCGAATGCGGTGGTGAAGATGCCGGCGAGGATGTAGGCGGCGCCGAGGACGCCGGCGGCGAACATGGCACCGTAGCCTGAGGTGATGCAGAGCACGTGCGTCCAGAGCCAGAAATTGGTGGCGAGGACGGCGCGGGGCATTTCAAGGTCGTCGCCGCTGAAGGGGAGGCTGTGGGCGACGGCGAGGGTGGCGAAGCCGATGAACGAGGCCATGGCGGCGCCGAGGGAATTCTTCCTCCAGAACTCGATGACAAGGCCGAAGAGCACGGCGACCCAGCCGACGAAGAGCGCGGAAGAGTAGAGGTTGGTGACGATGCCGTAGCCGGTGAGGTACACGCGGGCGGACATGCCGAAGAGTTCGAGCACGAAGCCGAATACGACCATCCAGACGGCGCCGCGGCGGAACTCGGGACCGAGAGTAACCCAGCTCAGGCAGGCGCAAAAGAAGGCGAAGGCATAGAGCAGGGAGCCCCAGAAGAACGGATCAACCTGATTGATGAAGGCTTCGAAGCGGATGTGATTGGAGGTAGCGTAGGATCCAAGGTCGCGGTGGAGGGCGGTGATGGCGGCGTTGAAGGCGGCGGAGTCGTCAACGCGGAGGGAGACGCTGAGGTTGGCATAGTCGGGGAGGATGGGATTGAGCTGGCCGGAGTGGAGGGCGGCGAGAGCGGCCTGGCCGAGGTTGGCCCAGGCATCGGTGTTGCCGGAAAGCGGGGGCACGAGGCCGACGGTGGCGGCACTGGAGAGCTGCATGTAGCGGCGGGCCTGGAGGAGAAAGGCGTTGAAAGAGGCTTCGTCGTAGGGCTGATGCGCTTCGTGGGCTTGAAAGGCGGCGGTGCCGGATTGCAGGGAGGATTGCCAGGTCTGCCAGTCTTCAACGGGCGAGTTGTCCGGTGGGACAAAGCTGATGGCGAGGCGCTGGTAGAGCATCAGGTGGTCGCGCAGATCGGAAACGGCTGTGTCGAAAGTGCTGAGCGGGGCTTCGGCGTCTTTTTTGTCGTCGGCGGCCTGAGCGGCTTTGGCGATTTGGTCGAGGCTGGGCTGAAGGTCGTTGAAGGAGAAGAGCGGGTTGGGACGCGGTTTCTGGTTGAGGAGGCCGAGGAGTTCGTCGTGATCCACTTCGAAAACGGGCAGGCGGTCGGCGACTTCGGGCTGGAGGGTGAGTTCGAGGAACCACTGAAGGGCGGGCATGCGAACGCCATTGGGGAAGTCCTGGCTGGCGGGAACGGAAAGGGAGGTGCTGCCGGAGAAGAGGCGCAGGGTATTGCGCGCGACGCTGTCGAGCGGGAGGACGCGGGTGCCGAATTGGACGGGAATGCGGCCGTAGGCGGCGAGGTCGTACGGGGAAACCGAGCGCGGCGGGAGGAAGCCCCAGACGAAGAGCAGGGCGCCGAACAGTATCAGGATGGTGGATACGCGGGGTTTCACGGCGAGGCGGGCAGAGTGGGTTCCGGGACTTCGAGTTTCGAATGAGGGAACGATGGTGGAGAGGACGGCGCTGCGTCGGGTGTACGGGCGGCGGGCGCGGATAACTTGGATTCCTCGCGCAGGTGGCGGATGAGGCTGAGGAGGAAGTGAAAGACGAGGCCGAGGCCGACGACGAGGACGGCGAGGTAGGGGAGGATCCAGCCGGGGTTGCGCACGACCTGGAGCATGGAGGCGGAGTCGTTGGGCGAGAAGGACGCCTGGTAGAAAGTGAGGCCGCTGTAACGCAGCGGGTGGTTCATGTAGATGAGGAGGTGGCGGTTTTCGTGGGTATCGGGGTTGACGAGGCGGGCTTCGCTTTCGAAGCGGCGGGGGACGTCGGTGCCGGGGTATTTCTCGTGGATGAACTTGTCGAGGTAGAGCCAGAAGTTCAGGTATTCGCGGCGCGGGCGCAGGGCGATTTCCCAGGTGTGGCCGTTGACAGTGAAAGTTTGCGGGAGGCTTTTGGCGAGAAACGGCGGGACCATGGCACCGGTGAAGAGGGTGGAGACGAGCCACTGGCCGAGGTGGCCGGAGGGGGAGTCGATGGAAATGATGCCGCTGGCGACGTTTTCGGTGTCGTTAACGTAGTCGTAAGATTTGGGGGCGACGCCGATGTCGCGATTTTGGGCGACGCCCTGGTCGGCGTTGAGGGCGGGGGAACCGGGGTTTTGGGAGCGAAGGTAGAACTGGCTGTTGGGGTAGTAGTCAACGGTGCGCAGGGTGAAGGGAAGGGCGGGATCGGAGATGGTTTCGCCGGGTTGGAGGCGCGTGCTCGGGATGCTCACGACGAGGTCGTCCTTGGGGTCGGTGTGGTCAATAAGGACAAGGTCCACGTCGCGGAAGGACTGGATAAAATCGGAGCGGCCGCCGACGTTGAGCCACATGTAGTATTCCTGCTGGAAATAGGCGGTGGCGAAGCCGCTGACGATGAGGAGCAGCAGGCCGCCGTGAATGAGGGTAATGCCGGCCCGGTCGAGCGAGGCGCGATAGTGGCGGAAATGCGCGCAGAGGAGGTTGACGACGAGCAGGCCGCCGAGCAGGAAACCGCCGGGCAGGGGAACGGGGATGCGGTCGAAATAGTCGGCGCCGGGCCATTGCTCGGGGTAATGCCAGACGGCGAGGAAGGTCTCGAAGTAGCGGTGCTGGACCTCGTAAACGCCCCATTGTCCTTGGTCGAGAGTGGCGAGGAAGATGAGCACCATCGCGAGCGCCAGCAGGGTGACGGTCAGGCGCAGCGAGGAGAAGAACTGGAAAAACGGGCGCAAGGGAGAAGAGATTCAAAATTTAAGATTCAAAATTGAAAACGAATTTCCGGGTGAAAGGTGAAAAGTGAAAGGTGAAAGAAAAAGAAGAAAAGGGGAAACGGAACGGGTAGAAATTTTCAGTTCGGCCATTGGATGCTGGCGAGGAAGGCGCGGAAGGCCGGGCGCTGGGCGTTGACCGCGGGGGTGGGGCCGGTGAGGCGGAAGGACCAGACGCGGTCGGGCAAAAAGACAAAGGCGCCTTCGAGGCTGAGGCCGTTGGGGCCGTCGAGCGTGACGAGTTGGGCGGGCAGACCGCCGATGGTGATGTTGGCGACGCAGGTGGAAAGCGTGTCGTCGGTGAGGGTCGGTTCGAGGCCGACCTGGCCGCGCCAGCGGTTGACATTGGCGAGGAGACCGCCGAGCTGGCCGGCGAAAACATTCACGGATATTTCGACGGGAGCGGCACCAGCGGAACCGGGAACTTGCCAGGAGCCCTTGCGGACGGGGTTGGGCGGGTCGGCGACCCAGTCGGCGGGCGGAGACCACTGGGGGGTGGGATTGTCCGCGGTGAATTCGGCCATGCCAGGGAGGGCGGTCATCGTGGAGCCGCCGGACATGGACGGCGTGGCGGAGCCGGACGACGCGATGGGCGGATGGCCGGGCGGGAGAGAGTCAGCGGAGGCGGGGATGGGAAGATCGGTGGAGCCGGCGTCGGACTGGTCGGCGACGGCCATGACGGGCGGGGCATCTTCCTTGGGGACGTGCTCAACGCGGATGTCGTTGTCGCCGCTGCGGGAGCAGGCGGCGAGGAGGACGGCCGCGAAAGCGGCGAGAAGGGGATTTAATCTGCGAAGGGGCACGAAGGCGCGTTGAGGAGTTGAAGGGTGAAAGGGTTGAAGAGCAGATGCGCGCATTAATGACACACAAAAATCAGGTGTTGAACTTAAAGAGGGCGACGTCGCCGTCCTGGAAGAGGTAGTCGCGGCCTTCGAGGCGGTACTTGCCGGCTTCGCGGGCTCGGGCGACGGAGCCGGCGGCGACGAGGTCGGTGTAGGAGACGACTTCGGCCTTGATGAAGCCTTTTTCGAAGTCGGTGTGGATGACGCCGGCGCACTGAGGGGCGGTCATGCCTTTGCGGAAAGTCCAGGCGCGGGCTTCC
Organism: Opitutales bacterium; assembly: GCA_049509815.1. GTDB lineage: Bacteria > Verrucomicrobiota > Verrucomicrobiia > Opitutales > JABDGR01 > CAZDAQ01. Next base: position 802 of record JBEKZN010000153.1, on the reverse strand, counting down.
TTTTCGCCGGCAGTGAAATAGGAGGCAAGACCGAGGAGGGAGTAGGCGGCGCGAATGAGCTGGGAGACGCCGCTGTCTTTGACGCCGAGGGCGGCCAGGTATTCGGCGGCTTCAGCGGGCGGGAGGTCGCCGAGTTCCTCCTCGATGCGGGCGCAGATGACGCAGATGCCGGCGCCGTGGTGCTTGGCGACGTATTCGCGGACGCGGGCGACATAGGGGTTGGCGTCGGCGGTGGCGAGGTCGGCTTCGGCGACGTTGCAGGCGAAGAGGACAGGCTTGGAAGACAAGAGGCCGGCGTGGGCGAGGCGGGCGGCGTCGCCCTCGTGGAGTTCGAGGGAGCTGGCAGGCTTGCCGGCACCGAGGTGGGCGACGACGCGCTCGAAGAAGGCGACCTGAACGACGGCGTCCTTGTCCTGGCCCTTGGCCTTGGTGCGGGTCTTGTCGAGCTGGGACTGGGCGCTTTCGAGGTCGGAGAGGAGCAGCTCGGTGGAGATGATCTCGATGTCGCGGACGGGATCGACGCCGCCCATGGTGTGGACGACGTCGGGGTCGTCAAAGCAGCGGACGACGTGGACAATGGCGTGAACTTCGCGGATGTGCGCGAGGAATTTGTTGCCGAGGCCCTCGCCCTTGCTAGCACCGGCGACGAGGCCGGCGATGTCCACAAACTCCATGGCGGCGGGGATGAGCACGGAAGTCCTGGCGATTTTGGCGAGGACGGCGACGCGGTCGTCCGGAACCTCGACCATGCCGACGTTGGGGTCGATGGTGCAGAAGGGGTAGTTGGCGGCCTGGGCCTTGC
>JBEKZN010000152.1:0-5379 GCA_049509815.1 Opitutales bacterium | reverse complement strand
CGCCAGATGGTGCGCATGAAGGAGCAAGCTTAAGGGATGAAGGCGGAAGGATGAAGGAAGAAATGGGGAAGAAGGTTGAAGAGTTAAAGGGTTAAAAAGATCAAGCGGGGAAAGGGGCGATGCAGCGAAGGGGAATGTGGTGGGCGGGGTTTTTGATTCAACCCGGCGGAGTTGCCGTGTAGGATGGCGGCATGACGTTTGCGGTGGAAATACGGGCGAGGCTGGCACCGGAGACGGCGGGCTGGCCTGCACCGCCTGCTGAGGCGGATGCGCGGCTGGAGCGGCTGACAGCAATCAGCCCGGTGTACCGGAATTTGGTGGCGCGCTATCCGGATTACTGGTGCTGGGTGGAGTTGCCGCAGAACCGAGACGAGGCTTTCCGGTACGGGGCGTTTGCGGGGATTTGGCGGGAGGAGTTCAAGGAAGGCGAGCGGACAGCGGCGTTGCGGCGGTTTCGGCGGAAGATGTCGTTTCGGGCGGCGTACCGCGAGGTGAATGGGTTGTGCACGGTGGCGGAGACGCTCCGGGAGCTGTCGCTGCTGGCGGAATTGGTGCTGCGGGAGGCACTGGCGATGACGCGGGAGTCGTGGGAAAGGCGACTGGGAACGCCGTGGGACGAGGCGACCGGAGCGGCGGCGCGCTTCTGTGTGCTGGCGTTGGGCAAGCTGGGCGGGGAGGAGATCAATTTTTGCTCGGACGTGGATTTGATTCTTTTCTACCAAGGCGAGGGGCATTGCCGGAAAAATGGGCAGGCGACGGCCATGGACAACGGGGAGTATTTTACGCGGCTGGCGCGGGATTTTTGCGCGTTGCTGCAGGAGCGGACGGGGGACGGGTTTCTGTACAATGTGGATTTGCGCCTGCGGCCGGAGGGCGACGCGGGGCGGCTGGTGCCGTCATGGACGGCGATGACGAATTATTACTGGGCGGCGGGGCAGACGTGGGAGCGGCTGGCGTTCATCCGCGCGCGGCCGGTGGCGGGGGACTTGAAATTGGGGCAGGAGCTGCTGGAAGAATTAAATCCCTTTCGCTACCCGCGGGCGGTGTCGCCGGGATTATTGCAGGAAGTGGCGGGGGTGAAAATCCGGCTGGAGCACGAGGTGGTTGGGCGCGAGCGGCTAGAGCGGGACATCAAGAGCGGGTATGGCGGGATCCGGGAGGTGGAGTTCAGCGTGCAGGCGCAGCAGTTGCTGGAGGCCGGGCGCAACCCGTTTTTGCAGACGAATTTTTTGCCGGAGGCGATGGAGCGGCTGGCGCGGTACCATTTGCTGCCCGAGGCGGAGGCGAATTTTTTGAAGGAAGCGTACCGGTTTTTGCGACTGGTGGAGAACCGGCTGCAGTTGCGCGAGGAGGAAGCGGTGCATCAGTTGCCGGCGTATGGGCCAGAGCGGGAGAAGCTGGCGGCTTCGCTGGGGTTTCCGGAATCGCGGGTGTTTGAGGAGAAGCTGGCGGCGCTGCGCGAAGGCGTGCGGCGGCACTACGCGGGGCTGTTTGCGGAAAACACCCGCGAGGAGGAATTGCAGGAGTGGACACTGGTGCTGGGCGGGCGGGAGCCGTCGCCGGCGATGCGGGAAAAAATCGCGCGCTGGTTTCCGGATTCGACAGACGCGCTGGAGCGGCTGCGGAAGTTTGTGCTCGGTGCGGGCGGGCCGCTGATGCGCGAGCAGGTGGGGCTGTTTCTGGATGTGTCGGCGCAATTCGACACGGTGCTGCCGCGGCTGGCGCGGCCGTTGCAAACGCTGGAGCGGGTGGCGAAATTCGGCGAAAAGTACGGGGCGCGGCGGATGTTTTTCAAGGCGCTGGTGGGCAACCCGGGGCTGTTTCAGGCGCTGGCGCTGCTGTTTGACCGGAGCACGGCGATCCATGAGTGGCTGTGCGCGCACCCGGGAATCATGGAGGAGCTGCTTTACGTGGCGGCGCAACGGCGGAAGAGTCCGACGGAACTGGATGGCGAGATCGCGGCGCTGGCTAAGGAGGGGGAAGATTTTCCGCGCCTACTGCGTCTGTATGTGAAGGCGGAGCAAGTGCGGGCGGCGATGGCGGAGCTGTTGTTTAATCTGGCGCCGGAGGAAATCGAGCAGTGGCTGACCGGGCTGGCGGATGCGGCGCTGGCGGCGACGTTGCGGATGGCCGACCCGGAAGGACGGCTGACGGTCATCGCGCTGGGCAAGTATGGCGCGGGGGAGCTGGCCATTGGGTCAGACCTGGACGTGCTGGTGCTGGCGCCGGAAGGAGATGCGGCAGACGACGCGCGCCGGGTGACAGCGTGGCGGCAGATGCTCGACCAGCAGCATCCCTTGGGCCGCGCTTTTGAACTGGACATGCGTTTGCGGCCGCACGGGCGGGACGGGCCGCTGGTGGCGACGCTGGCGGCGATGCGCGCGTACCACCAGGCTGGCGGCGGGGCGCAGGCGTGGGAGCGGCAATTGTTGACGCGAGCCCGGCTGGCGGCGGGCGGTATTGAACGCGGGCAGGAACTTTTGGCCTGGCGCGATGTTTTATTGTACAGCGGCCCGGCTTCTGCCGGCGCCCGCGAAGACTTGCGTCACATGCGTTTGCGAATCGAGACAGAAAAAACCCGACGCACGGGCGCTGAACGGGCATTCAAGACCGGGCCAGGGGGCTTGTTGGATGTGGAGTTCGCCGCGCAGTGGCTGCAACTGGCCCACGGCTGGGAGACGCCGGCACTGCGCAGCCCGACCACGCGGACGGTGTTGCGCGCGGCGCGGGACAGCGGTCATTTAAAAACTGAACAAGCAGGAGCTTTGCTGGAGCACTATGAGGTGTTGCGGCATGTGGAATGGGCGTTGCGGCGGGAAACGGGCACGGGGGTGTCGGTTTTGCCCGAGGAACCGCGCGAGGTGGATGCGCTGGCGGTGTGGCTGGGACGGGCGAATGGGCGGGAGCTGCTGGCGGAGTTGCGTTTGCGGCGGGCGGAGGTCAGGCAAATTTTCGAGGAAGTCACCGGGCCGCAGGAGGCGGGCAATTGAGGACGGGACGGGAATAAATCATCCACGTTGAGGTTCGACAAAGATAGCAGTCTTGTGCATACTTTTAGTGATATCCCTATACCCCGATGGCAAACCGCATGAAACACACACTTTTTTATAACTTCCGGCAGGCGCCGTTTTGGGCGGCGCTGGCGCTGGGCTTGGCGCAGGTGGCGCAGGGGACGGCGACCGCGCCGGAGGCAGTGCAGCCGCCGGTCGAGAGCACGGTCACTCCCGATGTGCTGGTCAATATGAGCCACGAGACGAAGTCCGTGGTTTATTGCCTGGAAATGACGCACTACAGCCAGAAGACGCTGGCGGAGCTGGATCAAGACGCGCTCCTGCAAGCGTACATGAGCGATTTGGATCCGCTGCACCTGTTTCTGTTGCAGAGCGACGTCAAGGGCTTTGACGACAAGTACGCGCCGACGCTGGCCTACACCATCCGCGAGCTGGGCGATTTGGGGCCGGCTTTCGCGATTTTCGACACGACCCGCGACCGGGTGAAGGAGCGCGTGGACTGGATCGACAAGCGACTGCAAGGCGATTTCGACCTGACCTCAAAGGAGATGTACCAGCCCGATCGGACCGACCTGCCCTGGCCGGCCACGCAGGCGGACGCGGACAAGCTGTGGGAGCAGCAATTGCGTTTTGAATTGATCAACGAACTGCTGGACCAGGACACACGCGAGATCACGGCGGAGAACAAGAAGAAGCAGGACGAAGCGGCGCAGGCGGGCAAAACAGCGAGCACCGGCACCACGGCGCCGGCGGCCACCGCGAAGCAGATGGCGTCAACCACACCGGCGGCGAACAGCAGCTCCCCGGCGACGAAGACTGGAACCGCCGCGGCGACCGGCACCAAGGCAGCAGTCAAGCCGATGACGCAGGCCGAGAAACTGGCCGCGGCGAAGGACGTGATCCGCAAGCGCTACGACAGCTACCTGCATTCGTTGAATGAAACCGAGGCCGACGAGGTGGAGGAAACCTTTTTGAACACGCTGACCACGCAATACGACCCGCACAGCAGCTTTTTCTCCGAGCATCAGTTGGAGGACTTTGACATTGAGATGCGCAATTCGCTGGTGGGCATCGGGGCGCTGCTGAACGACAAAGACGGGTACTGCGAGATTCACGATCTGCTGCCCGGCGGCCCGGCGGAAAAGTCCGGCTTGGTGCATGCCGGCGACAAGATCATCGGCGTGGGCCAGGCGGACGGGGACATCGTGGACGTGGTCGGTTCGAAGCTGCGCAAGACGGTGAACATGATCCGCGGCACGGCGGGCACGCAGGTGCGCCTGTTGATCATCCCCGCGGATGATCCGGGGGGCAAAAAGACCGTCACGCTCACGCGGGAGGAAATCAAGCTGACGACGAATTTGGCGAAAGCGGACATCATTGAAGTGCCCGAGGGGAATCAAACGGTGCCAATCGGGGTCATCGACCTGCCGGCGTTTTACGGCAAAGGCGGGGGCGACGACGACTTCAGCACGACCGACGACGTGCGGGAATTGATCGGCAAGCTGAAGACGGCGGGCGTGCAGGGCATCGTCATGGACTTGCGCCGCAACGGCGGCGGGTTCCTGAACGAGGCCATTGACCTGACGGGGTTGTTCATCCCGAGCGACAGCCCGGTGCTGCAGGTGCGCAACACGCTGAAGGAGCTGGATGAGCTGGATGACAAGGACTCGAAGATCGCATGGGACGGGCCGCTGCTGCTGCTGGTTTCAAAGGACAGCGCCTCGGCCACCGAGATCTTCACGGGAGCGTTGCAGGACTACCACCGCGCGCTGGTGGTGGGAGACCACAACACGCACGGCAAGGGGACGGTGCAGGCGGTCTATCAATACCTGCCGGACGGCAACTCGATCCAGTCCAAGGGCATCGCGGCGGACATCGTGCTGCCGTCAACGATTGATTACCTGCCCATCGGCGAAGCGGACGAGAAGAACGCGCTGCCGTGGGACAGTGTGACGGCACTGCCGCTGACGCTGCATGGCGACGGACCGTGGCGCGCGTCGCTGCTGGATGACAAGCTGGTGTCGAACCTGCGCGATTTGAGCCTGCAGCGCCAGCAGAGCATGGATGAATTTTCGTTCCTGCGGGACCGCATTGCGTGGGAGAAGGCCCGCGAACAGCAAAAGCTGTACTCGCTGGATTATGACACGCGCCTGGACCAGCGCAAGGACGACATCGCCTTCCGCGACCAGTTGAAGGCGCGCGTGGAGGAGCTGGCCAAAAATAATTTCAAGTCCACGGACATCCTGCTCGACGCCGCCAAGGCGCAGGAGAAGGACTCGCCCGCCAGTGTGACGGCTCCGACGGACTCGGATGATGACACGGACGACACCGACTCGGACACGCCGCCGGTGGTGTTCGACATCCAACT
>JBEKZN010000151.1:0-4894 GCA_049509815.1 Opitutales bacterium | reverse complement strand
GAATTTGCGGTGACGGCCGAGGTTGTAGAGGCGGGAGCCGAGGTCGCTGTCCTCGCCGATGCCCCAGCCCTCGTAGGCCTGGTCGAAGCCGTTGACGGCCAGGAGGTCGTCGCGCCAGATGGCGAGGTTGCAGCCAATGAGTCCGCGCTGGGCCTGGTTGCGGCGGATGACGGGCACGGGCCAGCGGATGGCTTTGAAGAGACCACTGACGTGGCCGGTGAGAACAAGGCCGGGAATAGTGGCGCGGCCGGCGAGGAGGTCGGCGACTTTGGATTCGGCGACGAAGGCGCGGCGGCCCTGGACGAAGGCGCCGCGCTCGGCGAGGGCGAGGTGATCGGCGATGAAACGGCGGGCAGGCAGACAGTCGCCATCGAGAAAGACGACGTAGTCGCCGGTGGTCTGGGCGAGGGCGGCGTTGAGGATGCGGGTCTTGCGGAAGCCGCGGTCTTCATGCCAGGCGTGGAGAACGGGGAAGGGAGCCTGGCGGGACCATTTTTCAACGACGGCGCGGGTGGCGGGGCCGGAGCCATCATCGGCGACGAGGACTTGGTGGGGGCGCGCGGAAGCGTCGGCCGCGAGGCGCGCGAGGATGGCGTCGAGCGCGGCGGGGTTGTTGTAGGTGCTGACGATGAGGGAGAGGGAGGGCACGAAAAGGATAAACGATGAAGGCTGAGGGAGAAACGGATGCAAAAGGTTGAGTGCGAGCAGCCGAAGCCAAGAGAGATTTATTCTCTGACACGACTCCGAAAAGCGCCAGAGAAGGGTTCCCCAGCTTTCTCAGCAAACGCGGCGGTTGCCCAGCTTTTTTGCCGGGGAGGAATCAGGCGGGGGTGTCGTCGTCGTCCTGGGGGATGAAGACGGTTTTGGTGTCGGCATTGTAGTCCATGATGCCGGCGTAGCGGCCCCAGGCGATCATGGTTTGGAAGACCTGCTCGGGATTGTCGTGGGGGAGGGCTTCGGAGATGTCCTTGATGATTTTGTCAGCTTCGGTCTCCTTGTTGATTTCGAGGTAGGCGAGGATGATGTGGAAGAGGCGGAGCTTGTAGATTTGCTCGGTGAGGATTTTTTTCCGGCCGGCGCGGTCGGTGGCGCAGAATTTTTCACCGAGGGGAGTGAGGCGGATGTCGTTTTTGGGGGTTTCGACGAGGTCGAGGATCTCGGCGGCTTTGACGATGGCGATGACTTCGCCGAAGCCCTTGCCGATTTCACTGGCGAGGTCGAAGATGCTGGTGATTTCGGGGGTGTCCTTGAGGATGGTGACGAGGCCGATGATCTGGCCGACGGGGACGCAGGGGATGGATTCCATGCGGGACTTGGCGCGGGAGATGGGCTGGCCGGGCTTGGGGGCGGGCTCGGGCGGGAGGTCGGGCAGGACGAGCTTGGTGATGGTTTCGTGAATGACGGCGACGAGATTCTGGAATTCGGGGGATTTGTAGTCGCGCGGGTAGGGGAGATTATTTTCGAGGACGAGGCCGAGGCGGCCGGGGCGGGGGAAGAGGACGCAGATGCGGGTGGCCATTTCCACGGCTTCCTCGATGTTGTGGGTGACCATGAAGATGCTTTTGAGGGGGTTGTTCGCGCTGCGCCAGAGGGCGATCACTTCCTGGCGGAGGTTTTCGGCGGTGAGGACGTCGAGGGCGGAGAAGGCTTCGTCGAGGCAGAGGAGCTTGGGACTGGAGACGATGGCGCGGGCCATGCCGACGCGCTGGCGCATGCCGCCGGAGAGTTCGCGGGGGTAGGCGGAGCGGAAATTGAGGAGGCCGATGAGCTCGAGGGCATTTTCAATGGCGGTGCATTTTTGGGAGGTCGAAAGGCGCTTGGAGGTGAGGCCGACGGCCACGTTTTGCTCGACGGTGAGCCACGGGTAGAGGGCAAAGGTCTGAAAGACGATGGAGGCGTGGGGATTGATTCCGCCGAGGGGCTGGCCATAGCTGAGGACTTCTCCGCTGGTGGGCCGCACCAGGCCGGTGAGGCAGCGCAGGATGGTGGATTTGCCGGAGCCGGACTGGCCGAGGAGGGCGAAGAGCTCGCCTTCGCGGACGGAGAGGTCGATCCGGTCGAGGACGGTGTAGGGGTGGCCGCCGGCGAGGACGAAGGCTTTGGAGGCCTTGCGCAATTCCGCGATGACGGGCGGCGACGAAGGCTGGCTGGCGGAGGGCGATTCCTGGGTGCTGGGTGCGGCGTTCATGGCGGAGGGTTAGTCGAGGCGGAAGCGGCGTTCGGCGAGGTCGTAGAGACGGCGCCAGAGGAGTTTGTTGGTGGTGACGACGAAAAGGGACATGATGCCGATGCTGCAAATGATGAGGGGGGTGTCGCCCTTTTGGGTGACCTCGGCGATGAAGGCGCCCAAGCCGTCAGCGGTGAGGGTAGTCTTGCCCCAGGTGGCGAGTTCGGCGACGATGCTGGCGTTCCACGCGCCGCCGGCGGCGGTGCAGGCGCCGGTGACCCAGAAGGGGAAGATGGCGGGGATGATAAGGGTGCGCCAGAGCGGCCAGTGGCGCAGGCCGTAGGTGCGGGCAACCTCCTTGAGATCGTTGGGGATGGCCATGGCGCCGGCCATGACGTTGAAGAGGATATACCACTGGGTGCCCATGGCGATGAGGAAGATGCTGCCCCAGTTCATGGAAATGTGATAGGCGACATAGAAACCAACGACGATGGGAAAAGTCATGTTGACCGGGAAGGAGGCGGCGATTTGGGCCAGGGGTTGGAAAAAGCGGGTGAGCTTGGGATGGAACCCCATCCAGACGCCGATGGGGGTCCAAATGAGGGTGGCGAGAACGGTCACCGCAAAGACGCGCAGCATGGTCAGGATGCCGAGCCAGAGCATGTGGGCGAAATCGGCGAGGGTGACGTGATCGTGAACGGCGCCGATGCCGGCGATGACGCCGAGGGTCATTTCATAAGCAATCCAAATCAAGAGGACGGTGCCGACTAATTTGCCGATGAGGGCGGTCCAATCGCGCCGGGGCCGGGTGGGCACGAGCGCAGCGGGGTTCGCGGGCGCCGGGCGCATGGTGGCTTGGTGCAGCCATTCGGAGAACGGCTCCCAAAGGGCTTGGTGGATCCAGGTGAAGAGGCGGGCGCGGCGGAGCAGGTCGTACACCCAGGAGCGGGGAGGATTACCGGATTCGGTAAGCTCGATTTTGAATTTGTCGGCCCAGGCGAGCAAGGGGCGCCAGATGAGCTGGTCGCTGGCGAGGATGATGACGAGCATGGCCATGACGGCCCAAAAGGCGGCGCGATTATCGCCATTTTGCACGGCATTGGCCATGTAGGAGCCGAGGCCGGGCAACTGGACGTTCATGTTCATGACGCTGATGGATTCGCTGGCGGCGACGAAGAACCAGCCGCCGCCGAAGGACATCATGGAATTCCAAATGAGGCTGTGCATGGAGGCGGGCACTTCGACAGTGGCGAAGCGCTGCCAGCGGTTGAGGCCGTAGGTGGTGGCGGCTTCCTGCAAATCGGTCGGGACCGTGATCATCGAATGGTAGAAGCCGAAGGCCATGTTCCAGACCTGGCCGGTGAAGATGGCGAAGATGCTGGCGCACTCGACGCCGAGCAGGCTGCCGGGAAACAAGGCCATGAAGCCGGTGACGGTCGCGGAGAGGAAACCGAGCACGGGGACGGACTGCAGGATGTCCATCGCCGGGAGAATGAGGGCGCGGGCGACACGGTTCTTGGCGGCCAGGTAGCCCATGACGAGCGTGAACAGAAGGGAAAAGCCGAAGGCGATCCACATACGCAACAAGGTGCGGCCGGCGTAGTACGGCACGTAGCGCAGGCCCATCGGGATCTCGGGCGCCTTGGCGGGATTGAAATGCACCAGCATGCCCTTGCCGTAATGGAGAAAGCTCCAGCCGAGGCCGAACAAGCCAGCGAGGACGAGCAGATCAACCCAGCTCAGCGTGGTGCGGGCCTGGGCCTGGGCGGGAGAAAACGTGGGCTCGGCCATGAGGAGGATTGAAGGGTGCGGTTATGATGCGTTTTTCGCCTGGCGAGCCAAGTCCGCAAAAATGGCGGCGGGAAGCAGACACTCCAGCAATCAGCGGGCCAAATGGCTGATACCCGAATAGGCGAAGTAGGTTCCCATCAGCACGAGCAGCGCGCACGAGAGGTAGGGGGCTTTGCGGGCAAGTTCGCCGAAGCCTTTGAAGTGTTTGGCGGCATGGCGGGCGCTGAGGGCGGCGATAGTGCCGGTGAGGACCATGGTGGCGGCGAGGCCGAGGCTGAAGCAGAGCACGAGGGCGAATCCGAGGGTGAATTTTTTCAATTGGAGGCAAATGAGCAGGACGGTGAGGGACGCGGGGCAGGGCATCAGGCCGCCGGTGAGGCCGAAGAAAATGATCTGGCCGGTGGTGACGGGGCGGCCGGCGAAGCGGCGTTCGATGGCGGCGGCGTGGGCCTTTTCGTGGGCGTCCTGAAATTCGAGGGCGGCGGGGGCATCGTGATGGTGGTGGTGGTGTTCGTGATCGTGATTGTGCGGGTGATCGTCGTGATGATGATGGTGGGTGCCGTGGTGATGATGTTCGTGGTGGTCTTCGTGATCGTGATGCTCGTGGTGATGGTGCGTATGGCTGTGCTGGTGATCGTGCTCCACGGAGGCGCGGAGATCGCGGCGGGTGCGCCAGAACATCCAGGCGGCGAGGCCGAAAATCAGGACGGCGGAGACAATTTGGAGATAGGGCTCGGTGGTTTCGGCGTTCCATGCGGGGCCGTAGTGGAGGGCGACGGCAGCCAGGAGCCAGATGATGAGCGAATGGGAGAAGGCGGCGGAGAGGCCGAGCAGGACGGCTTGCGTGACGGTGCCGCGGATGGCGACGATGAAGGCGGCCATCATCGTCTTGGAGTGCCCGGGTTCGAGTCCGTGGAGGGCGCCCAGCAGGATGGC
>JBEKZN010000150.1:0-4902 GCA_049509815.1 Opitutales bacterium | reverse complement strand
GCGGTTTCGGTGGCGGTGGTGGTGCACGCCGTTCTGCCAACGGCCTCGATAGTCTTAACGATTCCAGCCCTTTCTCGCCTGCCGCAGCCCCGGCTGGTGCAGTTGCACCAGGAGCACCGCCTGCAGTCGAACCTTTCAGCCAGGAAGGCGAACTTGACATCGCTGGCGGCGGCAGTGCCAGCCCCACGCCCCAAGCCACGGATGACCTGAAGGATTTCGCCACAACCGCGGGCGTGGACGTTTCCGCCGGCACCCGCCTGGGCTACGATGGCAGCAAAATTTCGATGACCAACGAGGCAGGTGATCTCAATCAACTGGCCGGTAACGGCGCCAACACCCTCAACAGCACCGCTCCCGGAAACCTCATTGTCGCCGGCACCATTTCCAACAATGGCGCCAATACCTATGCCAGCGGCACGCTCACCAGTTCCGGCGAAAGCGAAATGAAGACCGCCTCAAGCCTGCAAGTCAACAGGGGTACCGTCGAACTCAGCGGCGAAATGCTTCAATCGCCCACCAACATCAACAACCCTAATCCACCCGGCACCGGCGTCACCTATGGAGGCACTGCTCGCGCACCGGTCACGGCCACGCCAATTTCAGGCACGGTCACGGATTCCCTCATTGTTGGCGAACCGGTCCAACTCAACCCCTCCAAGCCTGCTTCCGACGCTTCGGGTGTCACCATTACGGCGGGCACCCCTTCGTATGCAGCTACTATTGCCGCGCCTCAAAATGGCCAAGTCATCGCCACCCGTACTTACACCCTGCCGAACGGCTCCATCACCACCGGCGCCGCTGCCCTCGATCAAAACGCCGCCACCATTGCTCCCACCAGCCAGATGCTCGCCGGCAATCCCACTCAAAATACCTCCCAGCAACCAAGCCGCCTCCTCGCCCAGGACTTTCCCGACCAGTCCGCCTTCATCCCCAGCGCCTCTGCCGGCGCCAATCCGGAAACCATGAGCAATTCCGGCTCGCCCAATGCCCAGTTCATTGCTGGCAACAACAGCCCTCCCTCCAGCCCTTTGAGCAACGTCACCGTCCAGGCCACCCTCGACTACGAATCCCAATATACCTTCCGCGGCAAGAAAGTCACCAATCAGAGCGGATCACCCGACGCCTTCCAGCCTTCGGCTCAACTCGGTTACCCCGCCTATGGCGGCAGTATTTATGCCGGAATTTGGTCATCCGATCCATTGGGCCATCAACAACCCAATGAAAGCGCCGACTCGAACTCATCAAACGGACTTACCACGGCCTTCGGAGGCGCCGCATCAGAGCCCTCCTCCGCACCGATATCCGCGTCTGACTCCACGACCACCGCTCCCGTCGCCGACCAAAGCCCGGCCAGCCCTTCCGCACCCGTGCAGTTCCCCGCGCCCGTCGTCACGGCCGACAATCGCTTCTCCACCTTCGCCCTCAACGTCAACGACGCCTCCTACCGCCTCGCCCTCGCCGCCCTCGATCGCCACCTGTGGCCCCAGCCCGGCGATGTCCGCACCGAGGAATTCCTCAACGCCTTCAACTACCATGACCCCGCGCCCGCCCCCGGTCAGGCCTGCGCCCTTCACAGCAACCTCGCCCAAGACCCCTTCGAGACCGGCCGCGCCCTCCTCCGCGTCTCCTTCCAAACCGCCGCCGACGGCCGCAATCGCTCCACCCCGCTGCGCCTCACCATCCTGCTCGACAGCTCCGGCTCGATGACCCGCTCCGACCGCGTCGCCACCCTCCAGGCTGCCATCGCTGCGCTCGGCGCCCAGTTGCGCCCCGGCGACTCCGTCTCCCTCGTCACCTTCGCCCGCACGCCCCAAGTTCGCCTCCTCGCCATCCCGGCTGAAAACTTTTCCGAAGTCATTGACACCATCGCCCACCTCGTCCCCGAAGGCGGCACCAACCTCGAGGAAGCCCTCAACGCCGCCTACGCCGTTGCGCGCGCCCACTTCAATCCCAACGCTCAAAACCGCGTCATCCTCCTCACCGACGGCGCCTCCAACCTCGGCGACGTCGATCCCCAGGCCTTGGCCAAGATCGTTGACCAAGCCCGCCGCGCCGGCATCGCCCTCGACGCCTACGGCGTCGGCTGGGACGGCTATGACGACACCGTCCTCGAGGCCCTCACCCGCCACAGCGACGGCCGCTACGCCTTTCTCAACCGCCCTGAGGATGTCAACGACGCCTTTGCCGCCAAGCTCGCCGGCGCGCTCGCCCCCGCCGCTCTCGACGTCAAAATCCAAATCGAGTTCAACCCCGCGCGCGTCACCACCTACCGCTTGATGGGCTACAACAACCTCCGCCTCACCCAGGAGCAATTCCGCGACAACACGGTCGCCGCCGGCGAACTCGCCGCCGCCGAGCAGGGCACCGCGCTTTACAGTCTTGTCCTCGATCCCAGCGGCACCGGACCCGTCGGCACCGCCCGCGCCCGTTTCCGCGACCCCGCCACCGGCGAAATCCACGAATGGTCCTGGACCCTCCCCTACACCCGCACGCCCATTGCCTTCGACCAGGCCTCGCCCGCGCTGCGTCTCGCAGCCGTCGCCGCCTACTTCGCCGAATACCTCCAGCAAAGCCCCTACGCCACCGAGGTTTCCCCCCGCACCCTCCTGGATGCGCTGCGCGGCGTCCCCGAAGCCCTTGCGCCCGACCCGCGCCCCGCCACTCTCGTCAACGCCCTGAACCACGCCGCCGCCCTCGCCGGCCCCTGATTGCTGAACAATCACTTTTTCCATTCCCGTCCAACCCTCGGCCCAATTCGTATGAAAAAATTATATTATATCATATCAGCAATCATCGCCGCCCTCGCCTTGGTGCGTTCGGCCGCCGCGGACCCGCCGCCGCTCGCCCTCGACGATTACGTCCTCACCGGCCATTACGCCGCTGGCGCCGTCACCTTCACGCTCCACCTCCGGGCCCGCGCGCCCTCCTGGGGCACCGGCGAAACCGCCCTCCTCTCCGGCCCGGTGAGCCTCACCGCCATCCCCGACTCGCTCGCCCGCCGCCTCCAGTTGCGCGACGGCGGCATCATCCTCCAATACAGCGGCTGGGGCGCCCTGGCCGTGGACCTGCCGTTCTGCGCCCAGGTCGTTGAGCAGGATGGCTGGAAAACCGTCGAGTTCACTCCCGCCTCGGCCAACCTCCGCCAGCTCGTCCTCGAAGGCTGGCCCGACGCCGCCAAACTTGAGCTCCCGGGCGCCTCCCAGCCTGTCCGGGAAAACGGTCGCATCGTTGCCAGCCTGCCCGGTGACGGTCCCGTCCGCCTCCGCTGGAAAGACGCTCCGCCCGAAGCCGCCGGCAAATTGTTCTTCTCCGCCGAAGGCGCGGTCGTCGTCACCGTCGCCTCGGGCATTCTCCAGCAAACCGATCAGTTTACTCTCCATGTCCTCCAGGGCCAGCTCGACCACCTCGAATTCAGCATCACCGGCGACGGCAAAGTCACCGGCGTGGACGGCCCCGGCATCCTGAATTGGACCGAACAACCCGGCGCTGTTGCCGGACAGCGCCGGCTCCTCGTGCAACTCAACTCGTCCCGCGACGGCGAGTACCCCATCACCGTGCAAACGCAAACGCCGCTGCCCGCCCTCCCCGCCACGGTCGTGCCCCCGCTCGTCACGCCCGTCGGCGCGCTCAACTACGGTGGCCGCCTGCGCGTCCAAAATTCCGGCGCCATTCGCATTGAAGTCCTCAACCCCACCGGCCTTTCCCAAATCGCGCCCGAGCAATTCGCTCCCTTCGATAACGGCGCTCCGTCCACCCAGGCCTTCGCTTACCGCTTCGCGGACGCCGGCTTTTCCTATTCCGTCCGTGCCGCCAACGTCCTTCCCGAACTCGGCGTCACCAGCCTCCTCACCTGCCATCTCGGCGAATCCGACACTTACCTGGTCGCCGAAATCCAGCTCGACATTCGCGAGGCTCCGCTGCGTGAACTTAACCTCATCGCCCCGGCCGATTGGGCCGTCGCCTCCCTCGACGCCGCTTCGCTGGCCGACTACTTCGTCACGCCTGCCTCCGCCCCCGGAAGCGAACGCCTCCGCCTCGTTTTCTCCGAACCGCTCTCCGGTCTCCAAGTCGTTCGGGTGCGCCTCGAGCACAACACCGCCGTCACCGGCGACACCTGGGATGTCCCCTATCTTACGGTTGAAAACGCCAAAAACACCCGTGGCTTTGTCGGAGTCACCTCCGACGACGGTCTGCGCTTGACCCCGCGCGATACGGTGGGCTTGAGCGATGCCAGTGCCGCGTCCTTCCCGCTCAAAGTCGATAACCTGCAAGCGGCCTGGCGGTTTCGCGACGCCCCCTGGTCCGCCTCGGTCCGCATCGAGCATCTTGCCGCCACCGTGCAAGCCGATGCCCTCCAGCTATTCACCCTCGGCGAGGGCGTCGTCTATGGCAGCACCGTTCTTAATCTCCAAATCGCCGGCGCGCCCGTCAGCGTCTTGCGCCTCAAAAACACCGCGGGCTACCGCAACCTCGAGTTCACCGGCCGCGACCTGCTCAGTTGGAAGCTGACCGACGAAGGCATTTACGAAGTTTACCTGCACCGACCCATCACCGGTGCCTACACGCTGCTGGCCACTTACGAACTGCCGTTCAAAGCCACCGGCGACTCCCTGCCCTGCACCGGCCTCGTTCCGCTCGACGTCCAGTCCGAGCAGGGCTGCATCCTCGTCACGGGCAGCCACCCCTTCAACCTCGATCCGGACAAAATTTCCGCCGGCCTGGTGCGCCTCGAAGCTGCGGAAATCCCCGCCGAATACCGCCTCCTGTGCGACGCCCCCATCCTCGCTGCCTATCAATATTCCGCGCGCCCGTTTGACGCCACCATCAACCTGACTCCTTTCACCCCTGCGCAAACCGTGGATCAAGTGGTGGATATTGCCGAACTGTCCACGCGCGTTTCCG
>JBEKZN010000015.1:0-11548 GCA_049509815.1 Opitutales bacterium | reverse complement strand
TTTTTGCGCCGCAGGGTGGTTGCCGGTGTCGGCGCAAACGCATGCTGCGCCGGTCGGACGCGGCAAAGAGGCGCCCCCGCCGGAACCGCCGGGAACCACCGCCGATCCGGCCAAGCTTTTCGCCCAAGGCGAGCAGCTCAGCTACGCGATTTACTGGGGGCCGTTCGAGGTCGGCCACGCCGACTGGTACGTGTGGCCGGCGCGCAACGCGAAGGGCGAAAATATTTTGCGCAGCGTGCTCAACGTGCGCACCAACGCCAGCACCGACCTGTTCTACCGCATCCGCGCCAACTCCTCGAGCTGGGCCACCTCCGCGCTCGACCGCTCGCTCCAGTATTCCGCCCAGCAGGACGACCTTTACCGCTCGCGCCACGCGCAACTGACCTTTGACAGCAAAAATAATTTGGTGAACGAGAAGATGACCGTGACCGCCGCGCCGGGAGCGCCGCCGATGCGCCAACGGCCGCCTCCGCCGCCGAACGGAGCAGTCGCCTCCTCCAATACAACCGCCCGGGGGCCGCGCGATAACCGGGGTAATCCGGCCTTCGCACCCGTGCCGCCTTCGCCTTGGCCCGTGTCCGGCGCGGCCTTCGACCCGCTGGCGGCCCTCCTTTATTACCGCACGCTGCCCTTGCAGGTGAATCTCGCGCAGCACGCGTGCGTTTGCGACACACGCGGGGTGCACGATGTCACCGTGCGCGTGCTGGGCCTGGAGAAGATTTCCCAGCCCGGCGGCCTGGTGTATGCCTGGGTGGTTGAGCCCGACTTGCCCGGCAGCGGTCTCTTCATGCGCGGCGCGAACAGCCCGATTCGTTTTTGGATCGCCGCCGATGGTTCACGCCGTCCACTGCGCTTCAGCGGCTCCATCGGCATCGGCTCTTTCCATGCCGAACTGGTGTCCAGCGCGCCGTACGCGCCGCCCGCGCCCGAGGGAAAAAAGCCCGTGGAAAGCGGGCCGCCGGTGGCCGTCACGAATGTGTCGTCCACGCCGCAATAGGGCCGGGATTAAAATTCCGGTTGACCCTTTCGGGGTTTCCCTGCGCCGGATTTTTGTTAATGCGTAGGCCCTTGTGGCTCGATCTTCCATGCCGACACCGCTGGTTGAACTGCGCGGCGTGCGCCTGACCCTCGGCGGACGGCCCGCCTTGCGGGGCGTGACGTGGACCGTGCGCCGAGGCGAAGGCTGGCTCGTGACCGGTCCCAACGGCTCGGGCAAAACCAGCCTGCTGCGTGTGTTGGCCGGACGGAACTGGCCGGATCCCGGAAGCCGCGGCGGCGAACGCTGGTACCATTTCGACGGGGCCGCGAGCCGCAGCCCCATCGGCCTGGCCGGACGGGTAGCGTGGCTCTCGCCGGAAACGCACCGGCGGTTCGTGCGGCTGGACGCTCCGCTGACCACAGGCGACGCCATCCTGACGGGCTTTGCCGGCACTTTCTTGCTCACGGAAAAACCGAACGCGGCGCAGCGCGCGGCCGCGCGGCGCGTGGCGCAGGAACTGGGGTTGGAGTCGCTGTGGCGGAGGCCGTTTGCGGAATTGTCGCAGGGACGGCAGCGGCTCGTGCTGCTGGCGCGCGCGCTGGCGCCCGCGCCGGAGTTGCTGGTGCTCGATGAGTTTTCGGACGGGTTGGACGACGACGCGCGAGTGCACGCCGCCGCGGCGATTCAAAACCGCCTGCGCGCCGGGGCGGCGGCAGTCATCGCCACCCATCGCTCGGACGACGCTTTGCCGGGATTCACGCGACGGCTCACAATGCGGACCGGGCGGGCGCGCAAAATCGCGCCGCCAAAGAGCGCGCCGAGCATTTCGCGCCGGCCAACATCGCAAAAAAAAGCGCCAGTTCGGAACTTCGCCGCAACATCTGTGCTGCGCCTGGAACGGGCGTCGGTAGCGGTCGGCGACCACCGGCGCACCCGGCGCATCCTGCACGGCATCACCTGGACGGTTCAAGCGGGCGAAAACTGGGCGGTGCTGGGGGCCAACGGCAGCGGGAAATCGACGCTGCTGCGGGCGATTTACGGCGACCTTCCGGTCGCCCGCGGCGGCGTGCTCGAACGCTTCGGCTGCACGGCGCGGGAGTTGCCGCTGCCGGAGGCGCGGCGCCGGCTCGGCTACGTCTCGCCCGCGCTGCAGCAGCAGTATTCCGCCGACGCCCGCGTGGACGAAGTGGTGGCTTCGGGCTTCCAAGCCAGCGTGGGGCTGCTCCGCCGTCCCACGCGCGCCGAACTGGCCGCGGCGCGAAAAACCCTGCGCGGGCTGGACGCGGGAAAACTGGCCGGACGGCGCTGGGAGGCGCTGTCCTTTGGCGAGGCGCGGCTGGCGCTGCTGGCCCGCGCGCTCGCGCACCGGCCGCAATTATTACTACTGGATGAACCGTGCGATGGCCTCGCACCCGTCGCACGCGCGCGGTTTTTGCGGGCGGTCGATCGCGCCGTGCGGACCGGCGCGCAGGTGATCGTGGCGGCGCACCGCGCGGAGGACCTGCCCGCGTGCGTCAACCACCGGCTGCGCCTCCGGGATGGACGCATGGCGGGCTGAAAATCCGTCATTTGCAACGGGCGGGTTTTTGGTAACATCGCGGCGATGCCCCACCCCCTCAGCGTTCGGACGGCGGCGCGCGCGGTCGTCGTGCACGACGGGCGGCTGCTGGCCATCGCGATGCGCGACCGCGAAGGCGTGTTTTACATTTTGCCCGGCGGAGGCCAGCGCCACGGCGAAACGCTGGCGGAAACGCTGCGGCGCGAGACGCAGGAGGAAATCGGCGTGGCGCTCGAGCCCGGCCCGGTGCTGTACGTGCGCGAATACATCGGGAAGAACCACACCTTCGCGGAAGCGCACCGGCACTTTCACCAAGTCGAGGTCGTGTTCCGCTGCGCCCTGCCGGCAGGTGCGGAGCCGCACGCGGGCGCGGGGCGGGACAACCGCCAGGTCGGCGTGGAATGGCTCGAGCTGGCGAAGCTCGGCGGCTGCCGGTTTTTTCCCGCGTTCCTGAAAAACTGCGTGCGCGGCAACGACCTCGTGGTCGAGCGGATGTACTGGGGCGATTTGAATTGAGCCGCGCGATGGCTATTCCGCCAGCTTGAGCAAATCCCTCGTCGCCGGCACGTCGCGGATGACCTGGTCGGGGTCGGGGCCGGTGCCGATGTAGCGGAGGTTGGGCGGCGCGTCCAGATGCCCGCCGCGCGCGGCCACGTCGAGGACGCTTTTGAAAACAAAGGCGACGTAGCGCTGGGCGTTTTTCGGGAGCAGCGCGAAGGAGCGGACGCCGGCGATGTTTTCGTGCCAGCCGGGCAGTTTGGCATAGACGGGCCGGAGGGTGCGGCGCACGCGTTCGTCGCGCGGGACGCCGGCGACAGGCCGGCCATCAGGCGTTTGGTAGCCGGTGCAGACGAGCAAGTCGCCGTCTTTCCAGGCGCCGTGGTAAGTGAGGGCGTCGAGCTTGTTGATGGCGAGGTCGTGAAAGCCGCCGTAGCGCAGGGCGTCGCCTTTTTCGACGGCGTCGAACCAGCCCACCATGCGCTGACGGCCGGTGCTGGTGCCGAACTCGAGCTGGCGCAGGAACTGCCCGAGCGGGTGGGGCTCGTCCATCTGGGTGAGGAAGACGTGGGTACCGACCTTGGTGTCGTAGGCCTTGCAGCAGCCCACGACGTGCACGGGCTGGCAGGGAATGCCCGCGCTTTGGAAAAGCTCCGGGGTGTAGGTGTGCGAGGCGGTGACGTTGGGCGGAAAGCCCTGGCGTTTGTCCAGCCAGTAGCTCTGGCCGAATTCGCCGATGATGTAGCGGCCCTGCGCGAGCGCCGCGAGCACAGCTTCGCGGACCTCGCCAACCTGGCCCATGAGCCGCCGGCCGGCGTTCCAGTAGGTTTCCAGCACCAGATCGTTGTCGAGGGTGAAGGGTTCGCGCCCGCAGAAGCGCATGAAATCGAACTCGGACTCGGGGAAAATGCCGGCGTCGATCGCGGCCTGGTTGGCGCGGACCTCGGCGAGGGTGAGCCGCTCGAAGAAGTGCTCCCAGCGCTCGGGCAGCACCTGGCAGATGTCCTTGATGGTGCGCAGGGCACGGCGCAGGCGCCGGTGAAAGAGGTTGGCGAACTCCTCGCGCTCGCCGCGGAAGGCCGCGTAATTAATCTGCCAGTGGTTGACCTCGTCGCTATACGCGGGGGTGATGCCGCGGCCGGTCGAACCGCGCGGGGACTCGCCGAGGACGTGGATGCGGTAATCCTCCCAGGCGAGGTCGAGCAGGCGGTGGGAAAGGTCGGAGACTTGCGTGCGCTCGTCAATGAGCAGACGCTCGATCACTTTGTAGCCGCGGCGTTCGAGCGGCTCGGCCTCCCAGAGGAATTTGCGCGGGTCGGCCACGACGCCGCTGCCAATGGCGAGAATGGGAACGCGCGGGTCGATCACCCCGGCGGGCAGGAGGTTGAGCTTGAGGCCGCCGGCGGTGTGGCCGGAATTGGCGCCGCCGTTGACCTTGAGCACGACGGCCACGGCGTCGTCGCGCCGGGCGTTCGCGCGCAATTCCGCGGCGATCTCGTAAACGAGCCGCCCTTTGCCCTCGTCGCCCATGCTGATGCCGACATCCGCGATGAGCTGGCTGGTGAATGGAGTTAAGGCCACGGTCGGAACTTTTGAATATCGCTGGGTGAATGACGAAACAAAATGTCGGCAATTTTAAAATTTAACCGGCGGGCGCTCCCAGGTTGGCGGCACTTTCGCCAGCCAGGATGGCTGCTTTTCAGTTCCAATTCTCGTGGCCGCCGCAGCCGGCGGAACGCAGACAAATGGGCCGGTCGAAAATCTCGCGAAACAGAAACGCCTGGCGCGCAACGGACGGATCGGCGAGTTTGGCCAACAAGATGGCGCCGGGAATGGCATCCGTGGCCAAAGGCAGTCCGGAGTAGGCGGAGGCGGACGTCTGCGGCATCGTCGCCGCAGAGGCGGAAAGCGTTCCCCACAACGGGCTGGGCGCAGAGGCGAAAGCGGGCTCGACTTCCTGCACCTCGACAACTTTGCGCGCCGCCGGTGCGGGCGGGGGAGCCGGGCGATGAGGTGGCGCGACCGTCGGCGGCGCGACCGGGCGGGTGTTGTTGGCCGCCTGCCAGCGCTCGGCGATTTTGCGGCGAATTTCCTGCTGCACGTCCTGATAGCGCCGGTCGCCGATGGGAACGGTGGCCGCCGGAGCTGCGGCCGCCTTGGGCGGAGGATTGCGGCGGCGTTGCTCCTCGGCCAGCCGGTCCTGGCGCCGCTGCCACCAGGCATTGAGCGCCCAGCCGAGCCCCACGATGACCCAGATCCAGACTTTGTTGTCCAAAACGTCCATGGTGATGGGAGGCAGGCGAAAGAATCAGCTCTTCTGGCTCGGGTCGTCCGGATGGCCGCCGATGGACTGGCGCATGGCGGTGTCGGCCTGGAGGTTTTGCAGGCGCTGGTAATCCATGAAGCCGAATTTGCCCTGGCGCAGGGCCTCGGCGAGAGCGAGCGGCACCTGGGCCTCGGACTCGACGACTTTCGCGCGCATTTCCTGCACGCGGGCCTTCATTTCCTGCTCGACGGCGACGGCCGCGGCGCGGCGGATTTCGGCCTGGGCCTGGGCCATGTTCTTGTTCGCGTTGGCCTGCTCCTGCTGGAGCTTCGCGCCGATGTTTTCGCCCACGTCCACGTCGGCGATGTCGATGGAAATGATTTCAAAGGCGGTGCCGACGTCGAGGCCGCGCGCGAGCACGGTCTTGGAGATGCGGTCGGGGTTTTCGAGGACGAACTTGTACGTCTCGGCCGAGCCGATGGTGGTGACGATGCCTTCGCCGACGCGCGCGATGATGGTCTCCTCGAGCGCGTTGCCGACGTAGCGTTCAAGGTTCGAGCGCACGGTGACGCGGGCCTTGACCTTGACCTGGATGCCGTCCTTGGCCACGCCGTCGATGGTGGAGCGGCCGGACTGGGGATTCGGGCAGTCAATGACCTTGGGGTTGATGGAGGTCTTGACGGCTTCGAGGACGCTTTTGTTGGTGCCCTTGGTGGAAAGGTCGATGGCGCAGGCGTGGGCCCAGTCCATTTCGATGTTGGCCTTTTGCGCCATGATGAGCGCCTGCACGGTCTGGATGAGATTGCCATCGGCCAGGTAATGGGCTTCGAGCATGTTGACGTCGATCGGGATGCCGGCCTTGAAGGCGGTGATGCGGGCGTCGGTGACCAACTGGTAGGGGACTTTGCGCAGCCACATGGCCAGCAGCGTCGGGAGCGAAACCGGGGCGCCCGCGAGCATGGCGCGCAACCAGGTGGAGAAGAACGTCCAGACCACGGCGAGGAGGATGATCACCACCACGAGAATGCCGAGGCCGACGATGGTCATGATATTGACTTGCATGGAGAAAAGGGCGTGAGCCGGATGAGGGGTGAAACCCGCGCGGCAAAAGGGCCGGCACGGGGCGGACGTGCTCCAGGGAATCCGGAAGGCAGGCCCGACCGCAATCATTGTCCCCACTGCGCGCCCCGCCGCAAGTGGAAACGCAACCGGTTACGCGGGTCGAAAGCCGGACAGGCTCACTTTTTCCCGGACGAGACCACCACGCTGGCGGCGCGGATGAGCCGGTCGTGCAGGAGATAGCCGGGCCGGAGCACTTGCAGGATACGGCCTTCGGGTACGTCGGCACTGGGCTGCTGGGAGACCGACTCGTGGAATTTGGGGTCGAACGGCTGGCCGACGGGGTCGATTTCCTTAAAACCGTGCTGCGCGAGCACCGCGCGGAGCTGTCCGGCGACGAGTTGGAAGCCGTCGATGACGGCCTTGGCTTCAGGGTGCGCCTGGATGGCGGACTGGAGGCCGAGGCGCAGGTTGTCGAGCGCGGGAGCGAGGTCTTCGAGCAGCGTGGCGGTGGCGGCGCGGCGCAGGTCGTCCTTTTCGCGGGCGGCGCGGCGGCGGAAGTTGTCGAGATCCGCCAGCGCGCGCACGTACTGGTCCTTGAACTTGGCGGCCTCGGCCTGGACGGTTTCGAGTTGCGCGAGGAGCGCGCCCGTGGCGTCGGCAGGCTGGGTCGGCTGCGGCTGGTCGGCCGGAGGCGGAGGCGAATCGGCGGAAGTGGTCATGGATGGCAGTGCCCGTATGAGGCGGAAAACAACGGGCGAACCAACATCTGTAAAGGATCCGCCGCCCGCGCGCAAGCGCAAGGGTGCGCGGAACAACCTCACCGCGCGCAGGGCGCCATGGGTTGGGCGCGGCGCAGGGTTGAGGGGGCCACGCCAAAGGCTGGATCCAAGGTCACGCACAGCCCATGGCAGATGACTGCTATCATGGCGTAGTGATGGATGGTGTGACTGATCAGGAATTGCAACTCCCGAGCGGCGGTCGAGCAGGTCCAGGCGCGGGCATCCGAGCCGCTGTCCATTTTGACGTACAAGTCGCGAGAGAGGGCGGATCCGTCCAACCCGGTAAGGGCATGGACGGCGTCGGCGAGGCGCAATGCCGCGTGGACGGGATCGGTCTCGATGCGAGGGTCGCGCGTGCGAGCGTCGTAGTCCACCTCGCTGCGCGGAAGGCCGTCGAAGAAGCAGGCGAAATGGTCATGGTTGTGACGGATATGGCCACCAATGGAGCTGTTGAAGCACGCGGGGCTGCGTGCAACATATTGCGCGGGCGAAAGACGCCGCAGCAACGCAATGCCCTGCTCGAGGCCGGCGCGCGCGTCGGTTACAAAGATTTCGTTCATGGAATGGGTGCGGGAAACGGAACCGGGCGGTTCAGGATTGCTCGCGCAGAGCGCGCTTGAGGCGCTCGCGGGCGCCGTCGGAGAGTTGCCCGCGGGAGATCTGGTGCGCATGCTCGGG
Organism: Opitutales bacterium; assembly: GCA_049509815.1. GTDB lineage: Bacteria > Verrucomicrobiota > Verrucomicrobiia > Opitutales > JABDGR01 > CAZDAQ01. The sequence continues at coordinate 3,728 of JBEKZN010000015.1, read as the reverse complement.
GGCTTCGCGAGACCACCGGCGCAGCCAGCCAAGGTGCTCGCCGTAGCGTTCGCACAACTCGCAGATGAGGAAATGCAGCCGGATACCGAGCCGCTGGCGCAGCGGCAGTTTCCGGTCGAGCGAGGCGGACAGCAGGCGGGTGATGTCCTTGCAGCGTGGCGTGTGCGCGACAAGCAGGTCGGAAATTTTCCTCGTCAGCCAGTTGGTGGGTTCGATCTTCATGGCTGGGCGTCGCGGCCCTCCCCGAACCAGTTGGCGCCGAGGCATTGGCGCAGGGCCAGGCGCGCGCGGTGCAGCATGACCCACAAGTTCGCGGGCGTGATGCCGAGCGCGCGGCAGATTTCCGGCGTGTCCTGCTCGTCCATTTCGCGGAACATGAAGACGTCGGCCACGCGCGGAGGCAGCTTGAGGAGGCAGTCGCGGAAAGTTTGCCAGAATTCCTCGCGGCCGGAGGTGCTGGCGGCCTGGGGGTGCCATTCCTGCGGGCCGCGCTCGTGGATCCAATAATTGTCCTCGAAGCGGTCGGGGCATTCATCGGATAAAAATTCCAAGTCGGTGAAATTCTGTTCGCGGCCCAGGCGGCGGAAGTGATCGACGATCTTGTTTTTCATGATGCCGACGAGCCAGGTGCGTTCGCTGGAGTGGCCGCGGAAGCGTTCGCGGCTGCGCCACGCCGCCAGCAGCGTCTCCTGCACCAGGTCTTCCGCGACCTCGGGCTTGCGCACCCGCAGCATGGCGTAGCCCATGAGGCAGTCGCCATGCTCGTCCACCCAGCGTTCCGGATTGGGCGAGGTTGGTGGCACGGCGGACGAGGAAGGCGGATCGGAACTCACGGTGAGGAGGTTTACAGAACAAGGTGACGCTTGGCGAGGCCGGGCCGGAGATGGCCAAGACTACCGTGCGGAACCCGGGCCATGGAATGCCGCGATGGGCATGATCATTTCATCTCCGCGGAGTGGCTCCGCGCCAGCCTCGGACCCACCCAGGGAATTGCGCCCCGATGGATGAACAGGACGACCGCGCTACAGGCGGCCACCGTGAGCGCGAGTGTGAAAAGCTCTCCGCCGTCGTTCTGCACCGAGATGCCGAGGACGAAGAGATGACTCGTGATCGCGCCGCCCATCAACCCGAGCGCCAGGAGCGCGCCCAGCCAGGTGCAGCCCGGGACGAAAAGAAGGATCGAGGCGATCAACTCCGCCGTGCCGGTGCCGATGCGGCCCCAGGGCTCGATGCCGAGCTTGCTAAAGATGTAAACGGACTCGGGCGCGGCGGTGAACTTGAAGAAGAGCGTCTGCAGGAGGATGACCGCCGCGACGAGGCGGCAAATCCAGCTGACGGTCCGTTGCGTGCGGGTGAGCGGGTTCATGGCGAAGCAAGTGGAAGGATCCGGCGCGAATAATCCGCGCAGAGAGGGGTTCACTTGGCCGCCTTTCCGTCCTGCTCGACCAGGGTCGGCCATTTTTTCTCGGCCAGCAAAAAGTTGCCCTGGGTGTCTTCGTTGAAGGAGTCGCGGATGTCCTGGTCGTATTGCATGAGCAACCGGCCGTCCACGATTTGAAAGGCGTCCACTTCGATGGGCACGGTTTTGCCGTGCGCGACCCCGTAGGCGCAGAAACCGCCGAATTGCGGCGCGTATTTCGCCGGGTCCTTGGCGAAGGCCGCCTGGTCCTCAGTCGACGCGAAATAATAGGTGGCCGTGCCGTAAGTGCCCTGGAACTGGGCGCTGCCTTTGACCGGCTTGTGCTGGGTGAAAAAGGCCACGGGGTCGTAGCCCTGCAGGGCGAGCCCGTGCTGGTCCACGTTGACGAGGACTTTTTCGTCGGCGGCCAGCAGGGGCGAGACGGCGGCGAAAACGAAGAGGGAGAGAAGAATGAGTTTTTTCATATGTCAAGTAAGTCGCGCAAATGCGCGAATCCTTACAAAAAACTTTTCGCACCCGCATTTTCATTCAAATCCGGGGTTTGTGGACGAACAACTGCCGCATAACCCTGCGAACGCACAAGGGCGGTTCCATCCGATAAAGCCCCTCAGCGGCGAACTGACAATGGACCAAGGGGTTACAACAGCGCGGCGGCGGCCTCGTCCACCAGCCAGGTCACGCGGCTGGCATAAGCGCGATGGATTTGCGAGGGATGGTGCTTGGGGTCGTAGGGGCCGCGCAAGATGGCTTTGAGCGCGGCGGCCTTGCCGGGCCCGTTGGTGATGATGACCACGCGCCCGCATTTTGCGAGACCGGCCTCAGTGATGGTCAGCCGCCAGCCGCGGCCGGGCCACTCGACGGCCGCGAAATTATCCGCCAGCCCGGAGCCGATGAGCGGGCAGCCGGGAAAGAGCGAGGCGGTGTGGCCGTCGTCGCCCATGCCGAGGAAGCAGACGTCGAAGCCGCGGGCGGGGCCGAAGTGCTCGTTCCACAATTTGTTGAACGCGGCGGCACAGGCCGGCGGCGGCAGCTCGACGGGCCAGGGAATCTTCGCCGCGGCGGGCACGCCCAGCGGCTGGAAGAGCAGGCGCTCGGCGTTGCCGAAATTCGAGTCGTCCGAGGCCAGTTCGACATGGCGCTCGTCGCTGGTCATCCACAGGCAGTTTTTCCAGATGGCGTCGGGGAGGGCCTTTTCGCGCACGGCCCATTGGTAAAAGGCCTTGGGCGTGGAGCCGCCGGAGAGGCCGACGGAGATCGGCCCGCTGTGGCCGAAGAGCGCCTGGCGCAGGGTGGAGACGGTTTCGCGGAAGGTGTCTTCGAGGCCGCCGACGTGCAGCGTGCCGTAATCGCTTTCGATGGTGCGCATGGGGTGATTTCTTCCGTGGATGGTGGAGCGGCCGCGCCAAATCGTTTGCGCGAGCCTTAAAAAAACAACGCCTCGGCCAGGACGCGCTCGGCGGGCATGGGCTTGACCTGCTGCGGCAGCTCGACCGCGCCCTTGCCGAAATCGGCGGAGATGCGCACGGCGTCGCTGTTTTTGGCGTGGGTCCAGAGGAAGTGCTTTTTGTCGCCGTCGTATTTCCATTCCACTTCGATGGCGTTGGGCGAGGCGGAGTCGAGCGGGCGGTTGAGGAAGGCGACGTCCTCGTATTCCTTGGTGAGCTTGGCGCATTGGGAGAGGCAGCCCTCCTGCCAGCGCAGGAGGTTTTCGGACTCGGTGTCGTTTTCCGGCGCGTGGCGGCATTCGACCCGCAGGAGGCCTTGAACGAGCAGGAGCGGGGAATAGCTGCTTAAAAACTGCCCGATGGACTGGCGCGTCGGCAGGAGCCGGGCGCAAGCGAGGTCCATCACGGAGTCGGGCTTGGGCCAGTGGATTTTCTCATATTCGGGGCCTTCCAGGGTGGAATCGTAAACGACGCGGGTGCAGAGCTTGAGGTAGGGCAGGTACATCTCGTCCACGCGGCGCGCGGGCACACGGTGCAACCAGTGGTACACGGGCAGGTCGTTCTCGAGCCAGACCGAGACCTGGTTCTCCAAAAAGCCCACGCCGTTGACGGGGTAGCCGAGCACCAGCGCCTCGCAGCAGCACATCTGCCGCGCGCTGGGCCCGATGTAGCACTGCGAAAAAAGTTTGCCCTGCAAAAAGAGATCCTGGTGGCCGTCCTTGAGCGGGCACAGCACCACGATGCGGCACGGGTAAATCTGGCCAAACTTGATGGCCAGGTCGAACACGGCCATCGCCTCCTCCGTGGAAGTGGACAGGCCGAACTGCAGCACGAGGTTCATCTGCGACGCGCGGAACGCCGAA
>JBEKZN010000149.1:0-4904 GCA_049509815.1 Opitutales bacterium | reverse complement strand
AGCGCGGCGATGGCGGCGATGATGTCGTTGAACTCGGCGTAGCACATATGGGTGTGGATCTGGGTGTCGTCGCGCACGCCGCCGGCGCAGAGGCGGAAGGCGTCCACGGCCCAGTCGAGGTAGGCGGGCCAGTCGGACTGGCGGAGGGGAAGGCCTTCGCGCAGGGCGGGCTCGTCGATCTGGATGGCGGCGAGGCCGGCGGCCTCGAGGTCGCAGACCTCGTCGCGGAGGGCGAGAGCGATCTGGCGGGCGGTGCTGGAGCGCGGCTGGTCTTCGCGAACGAAGCTCCACTGGAGCATGGTGACGGGGCCGGTGAGCATGCCTTTCATCCAGCGCGCGGTGAGGGACTGGGCGAAGCGGGACCAGCGGACGGTCATGGGCTGCGGGCGGGCGACGTCGCCGAAGATGATGGGCGGCTTGACGCAGCGGGAGCCGTAGCTTTGGACCCAGCCGAATTCGGTGAAGGCGAAGCCGGTGAGCTGTTCGCCGAAATACTCCACCATGTCGTTGCGCTCGAATTCGCCGTGGACGAGGACGTCGAGGCCGATTTCCTCCTGGAAGCGGATGCAGTCGGCGGTCTCGGCTTCGAGGAATTTTTCGTAGTCGGCGGTGGAGAGAGCGCCTTTTTTCCACTTGGCGCGGGCGGCGCGGACGGCGTCGGTCTGGGGGAAGGAGCCGATGGTGGTGGTGGGGAAGGCGGGAAGGCGGAGCTTGGCACGCTGGACGCGCTGGCGGTGGGAAAAGGGCGAGGCGCGGAGGGAGTCGGCGGGCTGGATGTTGGCGAGGCGGGTTTGGACATCGCGCTGGTGGATGCGCGGGGAGTGGGCAAGGGCGGCGTGGGAGGCGTCGTTGGCGGCGAGGGCGGCTGGCGCGGCGGGGTCGCCGCGGAGGAGGGCGCGGAGGGTGGCGACTTCGGCGAGTTTTTCCTCGGCGAAGGCGAGGGAGTCGCGGAGTTCGGGATCGAGATGGGTTTCCTGGCGGAGGGCGACGGGGACGTGCTGGAGGGAGCAGGACGTGGCGACGACGAGGCGGGCATCGCCGAGGACGGCGCGGGCTTTTTCGAGGAGGGCGAGGCTGGCGCGGAAATTGTTTTTCCAGATGTTGCGGCCATCGACGACGCCGAGGGTGAGGATTTTGCCGGCGGGGAAGGCGGCGAGGAGGCGGTCGAGTTCGGCGGGGGCGCGCACGGCGTCATGGTGCAGCGCATGGACGGGAAGTTGGAGGAAAGTGTCGAGGTTGTCGCGCAGGGGGCCGAAGTAGCTGGCGACCCAGAGCTTGAGGCGCGGCTCGGCGGCGGCGAGGGTGGCGTAGGCGGAGGCGAGGAGGCGGCGCTCGGCGGCGGAGAGGTCGAGGGCGAAGGCCGGTTCGTCGAGGCGGACCCAATCGGCGCCGAGGTCGGCGAGGAGGGTGAGAGTCTGCTCGTAAACGGGCAGGAGGTTTTCGAGGAGGGACCAGCGGTCGAAGCCGGGGGCGGGCGAGCCGGCGGGTTTGCCGAGCTTGAGGTAGGTGAACGGGCCGAGGAGGACGGGGACGGTTTTGACGCCGAGGGCGAGGGCTTCGGCGAATTCGTCGAAGGGCTTGCGCGAAGAAAGGGCGAAGCGTGTGCCGGGGTGAAGCTCGGGGACGATGTAGTGGTAATTGGTGTCGAACCACTTGGTCATTTCGCTGGCGACGGCGGGGGACGCGGAGGCGCAGGACGGGCAATCGGCGTGGTCGTGGGCGGGTTTGGGCGAGGCGAGGCGGACGCCGCGGGCAACGGCGAAGCGGGTGTCGAGGTCAACCTCTCCGCCGGTCCAGCCGAAGCGCGGGGGAAGGTTGCCGACGAGGCAGGTGGTGTCGAGGACCTGGTCGTAAAAGGAGAAATCGTTGGACGGGATGAGGTCGAGGCCGGCGCGCTGCTGGGCGAGCCAGTGGCCGCGGCGGAGGGCGCGCGCGGTGGTTTCGAGGCCGGCGCGGGAGAGCTGGCCGGACCAGTAGGACTCGGTGGCGCGCTTGAGCTCGCGGCGGGCGCCGATGCGGGGGTAGCCGAGGGAGGCGGTGAGGAGGGAGGGCATGGGGAAACGGATGGTGAAAGGTGAAGAGTGAAAAGTTAAAAAGGGAAGGGAGCAGGGCCGCAGTGTGGAACGCGGAGCGCGGAATGGGCAGTCGTTGTGCGATGTGGGAGTTGGACGGCGGTGGAAGACGAAGGTTATAAAATCAACGCATCATCATATCTTCATACGTTGATATGTATTCTAAAAAAGTCAAGCAGGGAAGCGAAAATTAAAAAGCACCGGCGGAAGGCCGGGGCTGGCGGGTGGGTCAGGACGCCGCGGCGGGGGTCAGCTTTTGGGGGCGGGGCGGGGGCGGAAGAAGGAGGCGACGCGGCCGACGCCGCCGACGCAGGCGGAGTTCGTGGCGGCGGCGAGCTCGGCGGACTGGGCGCGGAGGAGTTCGCGGCCGGCGGCGAAGCGGATTTTGACGAGGTCGGCGCGGCGCAGGGCGGTGTCGAGTTCCTTGATGATGACGGGGGTGACGCCGTCGTGGCCGACGCGGACGGCGGGCGGAAGGGTCTGCGCGCGGGCGCGGTGGGCGGCCTTTTCGGCGGAGGTCATGGGGAAGGGATGAAGGATTTTTTTTGACAGAATTTACAGAATGAACAAAATAATTGGACAGAAAAGATTGGAGAAAGCAGGGAGGACACGGAGGTCGTCCCTCCAGGAGCGCGGGCCAAGCACCGCGTCACGAATTGAGCATGAGGGCTTTTGCTAGGCGAGGGATTGGCGGAAGTGGGCGAGGGCGGCGGGGAGTTGGGCGGCGTCCTTGCCGCCGCCTTGGGCAAAGTCGGGCTTGCCGCCGCCTTTGCCGCCGAGCTGGGCGCAGAGGGTGCCGACGATTTGGCCGGCGTTGTGGCCGGCGGCGACGGCTTCGGGCGAGCAGAGGGCGGCGAGGCCGACCTTACCGTCGGCGGCGGTGCCGAGGACGATGACGCCGGGGCCGATTTTTTTGGAGAGCTGGACGGCGAGGTCGCGGAGGGAGGCGGCGGGGAGGGCGGCGTCGGCGACAACGAAATGGAGGGGGCCTTGGGCGAAGGCGGTGGCGGCGAGGGTGTCGGCAAGGGCGGCGGCGTTTTGCTGGAGGGCGGCGCGCTCGTGCTTGAGTTTGGCGGTGCGGTGGTCGGCGAGGGATTGTTGGAGGTGGTGGAGTTGATGTTCGAGGGCGTGGACGGATTCGATGGAAGGCGCGCTGGCGGAGACGGCGACGAGGGGCGTGGGTTTGAGGCCGGCTTTGACGAGCTCGGCATGCAAGGCGGAGGCTTCGTTAACGAGGGACTCGACGGCCTTGAGCGCGGCGTCGCCGGCGACGGCTTCGATGCGGCGGACGCCGGCGGCGACGGCGCCTTCGTGGAGGATTTTGAAGAGGCCGATGACGCCGGTGGCGCGGACGTGGGTGCCGCCGCAGAGTTCCATGGAGTAGCCGTCGAGTTTGGGGATGGCGTGGTGGTGAGAGTCGGGAATGGAGGTGCCACCGATTTGGACGACGCGGACCTGGTCGCCGTATTTGTCGCCGAAGAACTGCATGATATCGGGGCGGGACTTGACGGCGGCGTAGGGGAAATTGGCCCAGGTGACGGGGGCGTTGGCGGCGATGCGCTCGTTGACGAGGGTTTCGACGGCGGCGATTTGGGCGGGGGTGAGGGCGGGGGAGTTGAAGTCGAAGGTGAGTTTTTCGGGGGTGACGGAGGAGCCTTTTTGGGAGGCGCCGGGCGAGACGATTTGGTGGAGGGCCCAGTGGAGGAGGTGGGTGACGGTGTGGTGGCGCTCGATGGCGCGGCGTCTTTCAGTATCTACATTCAGAATATAGTCATCACCAACGGGGATTCTTCGTTCATCTTCCGGCTTTATTTTATGTAAAATAAAGTCCCCGACACGGACAGTATCGAGAATTTCATAAGGGCGATTCTTACCGGAAGTAAAATATCCAGTGTCCCCGGCTTGACCACCCATCGCTGCATAAAATGGCGTCTTGGCAAATGACATGTACACTTCCCCATCTTCCATTCTATGGATCATTCCTTTGCCCGTTTTATAATTGAGTAAATTGTTTTCATCGAATCCGACGAATAACGTAGGTTCTGGAGGCCCATCTCTCATAGCCACTACAATCGTTCTTTTTTGTGCGGCGCGAGCTCGGGCACGCTGTTCTTCCATAAGAGCATTAAATCCGCCAAGATCGACAGCCACGCCAAGTTCGCGAGCCCTTAATTGCGTCAGATCGAGAGGGAAGCCGTAGGTATCGTAGAGTCGGAAGGCGTCTTCGCCCGAGATTGCAGGAGTGGCTTTAAGTACTTTCGACCATGCACCGCTCAGAATCTCGAAATGAGTGAAGGAATGGCTTATACCATCCTTAACAATTACAATTCTTGTAGGTTCGTTGGATTTTGAAATCGAAAAACTAAAACCAAGATTTTCGTCCATGGCACCTTTCCCAATTGCCCTCATGAGGATCTCGCTCTCCAAGATGGGGACTCCGCGATCAAGATTCTTGATAAATGCTTCTTCTTCCTGTTTTATCACTTCTTTCACATGTTCTTTTTTTGAATGGATTTCAGGAAATATATCGCCCATGGTAGCAGCAAGCACATCCACTAGTTTGTAAAGGAAGGGTTCATGAAAGCCTAGTGTTCGTCCATAGCTTACGGCGCGGCGCAAAATACGTCTTATAACATAATTTCGATCTGAGTTCCCAGGATTGATCCCATCAGCGATAGCGAAGCTACATGTCCGTATGTGATCAGCAATAACCCGAAACGCTACGTCCACTTTTTCCTGTGTGGTGTCGCCGGTGGAGCCGGGCTTGGGGAGAGTGGAGGCGTAGGTTTGGCCGGAGAGTTTTTCGAGTTGGTCGAAGATGGGGCGGAAGAT
>JBEKZN010000148.1:0-4926 GCA_049509815.1 Opitutales bacterium | reverse complement strand
ATTCCCGCAACGTCTTCATCGCCGTCGAACGCCCCACCAGCTTTTGCTGGTCCACTCCTCCCTGCCCGCCGTAAAGCTGCCACCACAGCGCCTGCGCGTTCGTGGCCTTTTCCAGCGCATCCAGCCACCGGTCGTCGGCATCGCCCTTCAAATCCAGCACGTCATGCGCGCCGTCGCGCGCCGCCTCCATGATCGAACGCGTGTCCAGCCCTTCGCCGAAAACCACGTAAAACCGGCTGCCCCGCGCCAGCCGCACCCGGTGCTCGCTCCACCCCGCCGACGCCAGCAACGCATACGGCACCAGGTACACCAAGTCCGTCGTGTCCCGTTCGAGCGACTCGATGCGCTCGGGCGCCTGCAACTGCACCCGCACGTCCAACCCCTGCAACCGCCGCAACGCCGGCGGGTTCTTCTCCGTCGTGACCAGGGCAACACGCATTGCAAATGCAATTTACTGTTCTACCCCTAAAAAGCGAGGAGGAATCTAAATCTATCGAATCCTTCGGCGTTGCCTTAGTTAGAATTTGTACGTGTAACACTCACCCACGCTTGGAAATATATTATACAGAGACTGCGGTCGCCGATTTGGAACGGCTTCCCACCCGCATCGCCATGCAAATCATGCGGAAAATTGATCGGCTGCAACACGGGTTGCAAGGCGACATTAAACGACTCACCCAATTTGACCACGACTACCGACTCCGGTCCGGCGACTATCGCATTCTTTTTGACGTCGAAGGCAATCGCACTATCATCCAACGCATTCTTCACCGCAAGGAGGCTTATGACTAAGCGCCAGCTTTTTGCCCGTACTCTGCGCTCCAAGCGCCGCGAGATCTCGAAACTTCAAGGCGATCTGACGGATATGCTTGATCATGTTGCCGTTCTGGAGGCTCGCGCCAAAAACGCCGGCAAGCCGACCCTTTCCCCCGTCCAAGTCCGTGCCCGGCTGGCGCTGCGCTAGTCATCCTGCGCCACCACCGAAACGCTCGCCCGCCCCTCGGCATCGTAGGACACATGCACCTCCCACGGCCGGCAGCACACTTCACAGTCCTGCACATAGCGCTGCGTGGCCCCGCCGTCCGGATCAAGCGTGATCTCCACCGCCTCGCCGCAATACGGACATTCCACCGTCGCCGACTCGTCCGCATCGCCTTTACCGAAGACGTCCCCATCTCCAATACGGCTATTACCTTTCGTCGGCTTTTTGCGGCGCGGAGGCATGGGATGACGCGCAGGAGGTTCGTGCAAAAGACGGCAGACCTGGCTTTGTCGTACAAGCAATATATTCAGCAGGTTAGATTTCCAGCCAAACGAGCAAACGACGGTTCAGCATCATTTGATCAACCGTGGACAACCGGCCAACCGATTTGACGACTAATCTTGCTTCAACTGTGGCGATTTGCGCCTTGATGCCGCAGGCCACATTGAGTCCGGCCGCTTTCCAGTTTTTCAGAGGAAAATCGGTGTTGGCCAGTTGCGAGGTTATCGGCACCAAAAACAAATCCGCTCCATGGCTGCCAATCACCACCGCGGGACGAACCTTGCGGCTCGTCAAATCGGTGAAGGGAATCGGCAACAGCACGACCTCATTCTTTGAGAAGCGCATCGAAGGCGGCATCGTCCGAATTGTCCCAGGTGCGGGATAGTGATTCCTCCGACAATTTCAACCAGCTCGCGCGCGTGGCATCCGTGCCTTCGTTCGCGTCAATCGTAACCCGCACCCGTGTTTTTTCCGGCAAAGGCAGCGGCTTCGGCAGGATTAGCCGACCGTTTTCGTAAATGGCCTGAAGCGTGGTGGTCATTGAACAATTCCACGGTAATTCAATTCGTGGTTATCCTCAAGGTCAAAGCGCTCAGGGGAAAATGTCTTCTAATACGCCTTCCCCAGCACCACCCGCCGCGCGCTCGGCTTCCCGGTAAACGGGCACGTCCCCGGCTCGGGCGCCAGTTCGCCTTCGGTGTCCAACGGCACGCACCGGATCGTCACTTTCAAGTCCTTCGCGAGCTGGTCCTCGATGGCCGCATCACCGCTCCAATGCGCCAGCGCGAACCCGCCGTGAATCTCCGGCTTTTCCGGATTCTTCGGCGTGAAGTACGCGTAAATCTCCTCCTTGGTGTCGAGCGGGCGCGTGTGTTCCTTCCGAAACGCCCGCGCGCGCGCCAGGCAACCGGCCTGGATTTCCTCCAAGATCCCCGCGACCGCCGCCACAAACTCCGCCCGCGGCGTGGCCGTGCGGTTCTTCGGCCCCTTGTCGCGCCGGCCCCAGAACACGCTGTCCTTGTCCATGTCGCGCGGCCCGACCTCCACGATCAGCGGCACGCCTTTTTTCACCCACTGCCACACCTTGTCGCCGCCGCGCAAATCTCGCGTGTCCAGTTCCACCTCGAGCGGCTGGTCGGCGTAGCGCACCGCGCGCAGTTCCGCCCGCAGCTTCTGGCAATACTCCAACACCTTCGCGCGCGTCTCCTCCTTGTGCAGCACCGGCAGAATCACCACGTGCGTCGGCGCCAGCCGCGGCGGCAGGATCAGCCCGTCGTCGTCGCCGTGCGCCATGATCACCCCGCCAATCAGCCGCGTCGAAACGCCCCACGAGGTCGTCCACGCGAACTCCTGCTTCCCCTGCGCGTCCAAAAACTTGATGCCCGCCGCCTGTGCGAAATTCTGCCCGAGAAAGTGCGACGTGCCCGCCTGCAGCGCCTTGCGATCCTGCATCATCGCCTCGATGCAGAACGTGTTCACGGCGCCCGGGAAACGCTCGCCCGCGGTCTTCTCCCCTTGCAGCACCGGAATCGCCAGGTGGTTCTCCGCGAAGTCCGCGTACACCGCGAGCATCTTGCGCGTCTCCTCCATCGCCTCGGCCGACGTCGCGTGCGCCGTGTGCCCTTCCTGCCAGAGAAATTCCGTCGTGCGCAAAAACAGCCGCGTCCGCATTTCCCAGCGCACCACGTTCGCCCACTGGTTGATCAAAATCGGCAGGTCGCGGTGGCTCTGCACCCACTTCGCGTACATCTCGCCGATGATCGTCTCCGACGTCGGCCGCACGATCAGTGGCTCCTCCAGCGGCGACGCCGGCACCAGCTTGCCGTCGGGGCCCTTTTGCAGACGTGAATGCGTCACCACCGCGCACTCTTTTGCAAACCCTTCCACGTGCGCCGCCTCCTTTTCGAGAAAACTCATCGGGATGAACAGCGGAAAGTACGCGTTCACATGCCCCGTTTCCTTGAAACGCTTGTCCAGCGCGCGCTGCATGTTTTCCCACAGCGCGTAACCCCACGGCTTGATCACCATGCACCCGCGCACCGGGCTCGCCTCCGCCAGATCGGCGGCCTTGATGACCTGCTGGTACCACTCCGGGTAATCCTCGGCGCGGGTCGGCGTGATGGCGGTTCTCGGCTGGTTCGGAGGCTGGGACATGGAATGATATTAGGAAAACACTGGCCAAGCGGAGCAGCTCCGCGTGGAAACCCTCCAAGCTACCCGCCGCCTCGCCGCGCGCAACGGAAATTTACGGGAACACCTTGCGTGCCATGCTCCCGCCGCCATGCCCCCTAACGACGCTCCACCATTCACGCTCGTCACCCTTCGTGAAACTTCCGCGCCCGGCGCGGGTTTACCTTCTGGAACGCGCTGTGGCTGGTTTCCATCCGGCAAACCACCCGGCCCGGACCAGCGGCCCCGCCGCCGGTTGCGCGATTTTTTCAACGATTTTCCAAAGGGAGGAGCATCATGAACGTCAAAATCAATCCTGAGCTGTGGAACACCCTCACGCCCGTGCAGAAGCGCGCGCTGGCCGAAAGCCTGCACGACGAGCCGCCGGCCCGCCGGGTGGACTTCGCCGAACTCGCCGCCTGGATCACCACCTTCGCCGCCGTGGTCGCCGTCGTCAGTTGCGCCGCGCTGCTGTTGCGCTGAAGTGGGCGACCGTACATCGTCCTTTTGACTGCTACACTTCCCTGGCGAAATATTCCAGGGCGGCCGTGAACGCCGCCGGCTGATCCACGTGCAGGTTGTGGCCCGCCTGCCCGATCATCAGGATTTGGTGACGCGGAAAATGCGCCGCAATTTGCGGCCGGTCCGTGTCCAGGATGTAATCGGACTGCTCCCCGCGCAAAAACAGCGCCGGCCCGGGATACCTTTCCCCCGGCTCCAGCGGCGACCGCCCCAGTTCCGGCAGTGCCGCCGCCAGCCCTTCCAGGTCGATCCGCCAGCGAAAGGCCTCGTCCGCCTCGCGTGCCAGGTTCGTGAGCAGGAAACGCACGAGCGCGCCGTCCGTCAGCCGCGCCCGCAAAAACTCCTCCGCCTGCGCCCGCGTCGTCAGCGCTGCCACATCCAGCGCCCGCATGGCGTCGAACGCCGCCAAATGATGCGGCGGATAGTCCTTCGGCGCCAGGTCCGCGACCACCAGCCCGCGCCAAAGCTTCGGCGCGTCCACCGCCAGGCGCATCGCCACCTTGCCGCCCAAGCTGTGCCCCAGCAAAAACGCCCGCTCCAGCCGCCGCTCCTCCCGCCACGCCGCCACGTCCCCCGCCATCGCCCCCACCGAATAATCGCGCGCCGGCGCCCACGGCGAATCCCCGTGCCCGCGCAAATCCAGCGCAAACACCTCAAAGCTCCGCGCCAGCAGCTTGCCGGCCGTCGTCCAATTGCGCGACGACCCCAGCAGCCCGTGCAGAATGATCAGTGGCGGCTGGCCCTCCCCGCCAAACTAACGATAAGCCAATTCCAAAGGCATGAGCCTCAGGATGCCGCTCCCGCCCGCCGTTTTCGAGTTCCGAGTTAAGACGGTCTCGCCAGTATAAATCACGGTGCCCGACCCAAAATCCACGTTTTCTTCCATTCCCATCATCAAACCGCCCTCGCATGTTACGGCTGCGTTAAATCTGCGACCCCGTGGCCCTTTTCGCTTGGCCGCCCTCGGCGCA
>JBEKZN010000147.1:0-4927 GCA_049509815.1 Opitutales bacterium | reverse complement strand
TTCAATGTAGAATTCTTATTTTTTTTATTTTCTTCTTCAGCTTGTGCAAGCTGCTCCTTTATCTTTAAAAACTCCGGTGATTTTCGCAAGGACGTCTCAATGCTTTTATCAATAATCTTTGCAATTTCCGGAAAAGCTGCAGCGATTAACTTAATTCGTTCGTAATCTTCGACAACTGCATTTCCTGTGACCTTTATGCAGAAAATATTCTTTAGCCGATGGCGGAAGGCATTGTCCCGAAGCGACGGGAACCCATTTTGGCCAGACACTTCGATGAGATGACCATTTTTGGTAAGTTCGTCTTCTAGTTCGGAAAAGAGTGAATGGTGAGGCTTTGTTACCTCCTTTAGCTCGTCTCGCTCGGAGTCAGAGCCGCCGGCGTCGTGCTTAAAAACCTTGAAATCATACTTTCTTTTATTGTCGTTAGTGCCCAGGCGTTCACTGGTCGCCTCTCGTAATTCGACAACACCGCCAGTAATTTGACTATACAGTGAGGCCACCTTCTCGAGATCGACGTATATATAATCATAAATATTCATAATAATTATTTTTGAAATTACCGGATATAATGTTTTACCTACTGCGCTGCCGCTTCCAGCAGCTTGCCCACCGCGCCAAACGGCAACATCTCCAATCCATGCCGCTGCTGCAAAAACTCGGGACTGTTGTAGCTCAGCCAGACTTTGCCATCCTCCGATTCCCAAACCAGCGCCTTGAGCGGCAGATCCATGGCCAGTGAGGGATACTTCGCCATCAGCGGGGTGCCGGCTTTCGGGTCGCCAAAAACCAAAAGCACCGTCGGGCGCATCGTCAAACCGACCGCGTGGGCTTCAGCCGCTTGATCAATGCGCGCAAAAACTTTTATGCCCTTGGACTCCAGCAGCGACTCCAGCTGGCTGGCGGTCTCTTCCACCGGGTGATTGCTGGCCAGATCAATGATGCCATGGGCATTCATGGTAAGTAGAAACCGTCGAACCGCCGGCAAATCTTCCACCTTTTCGCCGATATTTTGCAACGGCAATCTCCCCGACCCCCTCGCACTCAAAACATCAAATACACCGCCAGCAACAGACCCAGCGCCCCCAGCGCCAGCGACACCAGCACCGGAAACCGCCGGCTGTGGCACGCCGGCAAATCCTCCTTTGGCAGCGACGCCACAAACCCCCGGTGCTGCAGCGCCGGGAAAATCATCGCGCACGACCCTGCCAGCACCAGCCCGATGCCCACCGTGTTCGAAATCATCGGCATCGTCTCCACCACGTGGCTGACTCGCACATGCTCCGCCGCCAGCAAGTCCAGGAAAAACCCGAACCGCGCCACCACAAACCCAAACCCCATCATCGTGATCCCCGTCCGCACCCAAGCCAGCAGTGTGCGCTCGGCGGCGAAATACACACGCGGGTCGGAGGCCATGCCCCCAATTTTCAGCCGCAGACCTTCCCCGAGGCAACTCCCAATCCGACCCCCGCCACCTCCGCCATCTTCAACGTTCCCTCTCCGCCTACGTTAATTCCTCGCCAAAATGCCTCAAAAATGGTCATTTTGGGTCGAAAACCCGTGGTTTTGCCCGTTCCCAGCCCAATTTCGACCTATTTCAGGCTTACCTTTTGGCTCAATCTTCCCCAAAAACCAGCCTTGCACGCCCAGCCCGCATTGCCCTAGTCTCGCCCTTTAGCCAAGCCCGTCTTGAGCCCACCGCCTGCCTCCGGTTGCCCCGCTCAAGCATTCCCACCCAGCCAAACCTGACGTAACATCGTGGACATCAAAGAAATCAAACAGGTCATCGACCTCATGAAACGCTACGAACTCACCGAGTTCGAGCTCGAAGAAGAGGCCTTCAAAATCCGCCTCCGCCGTGAACCGCATGGCGCTAAACCCGCCACGATTGGCCAATCCAACCCGCCGTTCATCGTTGAAACCCCAGCCGGCCTGGGCATCGGCGTCCCAGCCGTACCTCTGTCGGGCCGCCCGAGCACCCCCACCCCGTTCCCGGGCCATGTCCCGTCGCCTGCCGCTCCCGCCGCGCCCATCGCCGATGAACCCGGCGTCCAAATCATCAAGTCCCCCATGGTCGGCACCTTCTACCGCTCGCCCACCCCCGACGCCAAACCCTTCGTCGAAGACGGCGCCGCCGTCACCCCTGAAACCGTCGTCTGCATTATCGAGGCCATGAAGGTCATGAACGAAATTCAGGCCGAGATCAAAGGCACCATCAAGGAAGTCCTCGTCGAAAACGGCAAACCCGTCGAATACGGCCAGCCCCTCTTCAAAATCAAAGTCGGTTAACCCCTCCCCTCCGCGGAATGGCTTCTTTTGCCGCCATTCGCTGAGGAAATCATCCTTCGTCGTCCGAATTTCGACCCCACGGCTCTCCATGTTCCAGAAGATCCTCATCGCCAATCGCGGCGAAATCGCCCTGCGCATCGTCCGCGCCTGCCGCGAACTCGGCATCAAAACCATCGCCGTTTACTCCGAAGCCGACGAGCAGTCCCTCCACGTCCAACTCGCCGACGAAGCCATCTGCATCGGCGCCGCCCCCTCCAAGGACAGCTACCTCCGCCCCGAACGCATCATCTCCGCCGCCGAAATCTCCGACGTTGACGCCATTCACCCCGGCTACGGCTTCCTCGCCGAAAACGCCGCCTTCGCCGAAATGTGCGAAGGCGCCAACATCAAGTTCATCGGCCCCAAGTCCAAGGTCATCCGCCTCATGGGCGACAAAGCCCTCGCCAAGGACGCCGCCCGCCGCGCCAAAGTTCCCACCGTCCCCGGCTCCGAAGGCCCCGTGGACAACGAAAAGGAAGCCATCGCCGTCGCCCAGAAAATCGGCTTCCCCGTCATCATCAAGGCTGTCGCCGGCGGCGGCGGCAAAGGCATGCGCCTCGCCCACAACGCCATCTCCTTCGCCCGCGAGTTCGACACCGCCCGCCACGAAGCCGAAAAGGCCTTCGGCAACGGCCAGGTTTACATCGAAAAATTCGTCGATGACCCTCGCCACATCGAATTCCAAATCCTCGGCGACCAGCACGGCAAGGTCCTCCACCTCGGCGAGCGCGACTGCTCCGTCCAGCGCCGCTACCAAAAACTCATCGAGGAAGCCCCCTCCCCCTTCCTTACCAACAGCCTCCGCGCCCAGATGGGCAAAGTCTCCGTCCGCCTCGCCGAATCCGTCGGCTACGAAAACGCCGGCACCATCGAGTACCTCGTCGATAAACGCGGCGATTTCTACTTCATGGAGATGAACACCCGCATCCAGGTCGAGCACGGCGTCACCGAGGAAATCACCGACCTCGACCTCGTCAAGCGCCAGATCCGCATCGCCTACGGCGAGGAAACCGAGCTCGATCAAAAACACATCCAATTCACCCGCCACGCCATCGAATGCCGCGTCAACGCCGAGGACCCCGCCCGCAATTTCGCGCCTTGCCCCGGCGAAATCGGTTTGTATTATCCCCCTGGCGGCCACGGCGTCCGCATTGATTCCCACTGCTATTCCGGCTACCGCATCCCGCCTCATTACGACAGCATGATCGCCAAAGTCATCACCTTCGCCCGCACCCGCGAGCTCGCCATCGACCGCATGTACCGCGCCCTCTCCGAGTACATCATCCGCGGCGTCGCCACCACCATCCCCTTCTCCCGCGCCATCATGCGCGACCCCCTCTTCCGCCAGGGCCTCGCCACCACCCGCTACGTCGAGGAATTTCTTAACCGCACTCCCAAGGACCTCTTCTCCGCCAACCCCCACCCGGCGCCATGAACTCCCCCCTCTTCGACCACCACGACGACCACGACGACTTCGCCGGCCGCGGCCCTGCACCCGTCATGCAGGACGAAACCAAAATCGCCCTCACCGTCGTCGCCAGCATCGTCCGCCTCTCCAGCCTCGAAGTCGAAGGCGTTCACGCCGTCGGCTCCGACGGTTTCGTGGACGGCCTCGTCGAAATGCTCTCCAAGCGCGAGTCCGACCGCGGCGTCAAAGTCACCGAAGACGACCAGGGCCGCTACGCCATCGAAATTCATGTCGTCCTGCGCTTCGGCGTCGAACTCGCCAAAGTCGCCGAAAAAATCCAGGCCAACGTCCGCGCCAAAGTCGGCCACATGACCGGCAAGCCCGTCGCCAAAATCGACGTCATCATCGAGGGCGTCCGCCTCGACTCCCCCAAATCCTCCGACACCGACTGGCACAACGAGCCGCACACCGACTAACACCCGAAATCGCCGATGGCTGATTTCTGACTCCTGAATCCTCTGCCCATTCACCAGAAATCCACCCAATGAGCGCGCTCAGCAATTTCCCGTCGTTCCTCGCTCAGGTGCCCGCCGGATCCGATTCTTATTTCATCGTCCGGCACTTTCACACCGGCCTCTGGATGGTACTGCTGGTCCTCGTCCTCTTCTTCATCCTCTGGCTCCTCGTTTCCGTCCGTCGCCGCAGCAAGCCCCTCGAAGTCTTCACCAACACCTCCGGCCGCGTCCAGGTCTCGCGCGGCGCGCTCAGCGATCTCGTCGAAAGCGCCGCAATCCAATTCGGCGTCGCCTCCCGCCCGCGCGTGGATTTCAAAATCCGCTCCGGCCAGGTTCACATCTACATCCGCCTCAAGCTCGCCGCCGGCCAGCGCCTCCCCGAATTCTCCGACGGCCTCCAAACCCACCTCGCCAACACCCTTCGCGATTCCTTCGGCCTCGATAAACTCGCCGGCGTCCACCTCACCGTCACCGGCTTCAAAGGCCGCGCCCTCCCTCCGGGCGTTGACGAACCCAAGCCCCTCACCCGTCCCTCCTCCATTTCCAACCCGCCTCCTGCGACACCACCGCGTCCTCCCGGCGGCAATTTCTTCAGCACCTGACCCGCGGCGCGCTTTTTTCGAGGCGGCCCGGTTGGCGGGTTACGCGAATGTGCGCTCTTCGCCACCCCGAGATTTTG
>JBEKZN010000146.1:4949-8415 GCA_049509815.1 Opitutales bacterium | reverse complement strand
TGGGCGGCTTGTCGAAGAGGACGTTGGGGCAAAGGCCTTCTTCGTAGTTGGTCATGGTGGCGTAGTCGAGGTCGAGCTTGGGGCCGCGGTCGAAGCCTTTGAAGGGGTCGTCAATGAAGGCGCGGGTGAGCTCGCGGGGGCGGTCGCCGCGGAAGTTGAAGAAGATGACGGCGTCGCCGTTTTTAATGGTGGCGATGGGCTGGCCGGTGGGGCCGACGACCTGGGTGGGGAGGATGAATTCGTCGCCGGACATGCTGTCCTGGACGGGTTTGTCGTAATAGGCCTGGACGGCGGCGGTGGCGCTGGGGGCGGTGCGCTCGATTTTGCGGCCGGTGAGGGTGTCGTAGGCTTTTTGGACGCGGTCCCAGCGTTTGTCGCGGTCCATGGCCCAGTAGCGGCCGGCGACGGAGGCGATTTGGCCGAGGCCGATTTTGGCGCATTCGTCTTCGACTTCCTTGATGAAGCCGAGGCCGGAGGTGGGGGGGCTGTCGCGGCCGTCGGTGAAGGCGTGGATGAAGACGCGGGTGAGGCCGGCTTTTTTGGCGAGCTCGAGAAGGCCGAAGAGGTGGCTGAGCATCGAGTGGACGCCGGCGGAGGAGACGAGGCCCATGAGGTGGAGGGTACCGCCGGCCTTGGCGCGGTCGAAGGCGGTTTTGAGGACGGGGCTGGCGGCGATGGTGCCGGTGGCGATGCCTTTGTCGATGCGGACGAGTTCCTGGTCCACGATGCGGCCGGCGCCGATGTTTTGGTGGCCGACTTCGCTGTTGCCCATGACGCCGGCGGGCAGGCCGACGTCGAGACCGCAGGCCATGATTTCGGTGCGGGGCCATTCGCCAGTGAGGCGGCGGGCGACGGGGGCGCGGGCGAGCTTGACGGCGTTGAACCGGTCGTCGGCGGGATTGTGATTTTCGCCCCAGCCGTCGCGGATGACGAGGAGGACGGGTTTGTACGCGGAAAGGTTCATGGGAAAGAGAAGAATGGAGGATTCCTGCGGGAAAGGCAGCAAAAAGCGCGCCGTCCTTTGGACTTGCCCCGAAAGGAGGGATGGATTTTATTCAACGTTCCGACCTTTGGGGGCATAGCTCAGTTGGCTAGAGCGCATCCTTGACATGGATGAGGTCACAGGTTCGAGCCCTGTTGCTCCCACCAGTTTTTCGGGTGAATTCGAGTGATGAAATGCGAATGATGAAACGAGGAGGTTGAGGTCGGGGTGACGGATAAGGGACGGTTAATTGCTCTTGCGGGGGGTGGGGGAACGGCACAGTTTATCAGGCAAGATGAAGGCGCCTTTGGAATACGGCCGGGACAATGATGACTCCCGTTATCCGGCGCGCCGTTCGGAGCGACCGGCCCGGCGGCGGTTATTGCCCGCGTTGCTCGTGGTGCTGGTTGTCGGTAGTGGCGCATGCGGCTGGTGGTGGCATCATAATCAGGAGCAATTGCAGGCCAAGGCGGCGGCGGACCGGCGGGTCCATGCGATGGAAGTCGCTCGCCTGGCCAGCGTGGCGGCCCACGCCGCAGCGATGAGCCAGCTGCAGGCGCTGAATGCCGGGGGTGCAAATTCCGGCGGCAATGGTGCGCTTTCCTTAGGCGGTGCGGCGGGCAATGCTGGCGCGGCGGGTAGTGCCGGCGGGGGAAGCAGCACCGTGATGAACACGCATCCCAGGGCCGCGGGCATTATTGGCGGTGGCATGGTCGCCAAGGCCGATGGCATCGCGCACCTGGTCAGTGCCCACCTGGTGGACGCGCGCGGGGTGGCCATGGACAGCGACGGCGATGTTTACGTCACCGACGGGGCCGGCATGGTCCACCGGATTACGCCGGATGGCGATGTGGAGGTTTCCTCCGGGGCGGGCACGTTTCTGGCGCCCATTGGGGCCACAACCGCACCCAATGGCAATTTGATCGTGGCCGACTGGCAGACGGCGACGGTGAAAAGCCTCAGCCCGGATGGCAATTCGTTCAGCGTGCTGGCTTCGACGGCGACTTCGCCATTTCTGCAAAATCCGGTGTCGGTGGCCACGGATGCCCAAGGGGATGTGTTTGTCGCGAGCATTGATAACAACTCGATAGTCAAAATTGCGCCAGACGGGACGGTGAGCACGTTTGCGGGAACGCCGGGCCAGAGCGGATCGACCGACGGCACGCTGGCCAACGCGTTGTTCAGTGAACCGCGCGGGCTGGCGACGGACGCCGA
Source organism: Opitutales bacterium (assembly GCA_049509815.1). Lineage (GTDB taxonomy): Bacteria > Verrucomicrobiota > Verrucomicrobiia > Opitutales > JABDGR01 > CAZDAQ01. The sequence continues at coordinate 6,218 of JBEKZN010000146.1, read as the reverse complement.
TGGCGATCTGTTTGTTGCGGACGAGGGCAATTCGAACATCCGCGAAATTTTTCCCGACGGCACGGTGACAACCGTCGCGGGCGGCACTTCGCCCGGGAGCACCGACGGGGTGGGGTCTGCCGCGGGTTTCAACCAGCCGCGCGGGCTGGCGGTGGATTCCGACGGCGATATTATTGTCGCCGACACGAACAACGACACCATTCGCATGATCGCGCCCGACGGCACCGTGACTACCCTAGCCGGCACGCCGGGTCAGGCGGGCAACGTGGACGGCCCGGGCAACCAGGCGGAGTTTAACATGCCGCGCGGGGTGAGCGTGGATGCGTCGGGCAATATCTATGTGACGGACACGGGCAACAATGAAGTACGGCGGATTGCGCCGGATGGCACGGTGACGACGGTCGCCAGCGTAAGTGGAAAATGAGTGGTGCGTGGGCAAATGCAAAACCAGGAATATTTTGTGGGGTGGTTTACGCTGGCGTTGATCAACGCGGGTTTGGCGCAGAGCAAGGGGCGCAGCGGGCTGAACTGGTGGCTGCTGTCGCTGCTGCTGGGGCCGATTGGGACGTTTCTGATTGTGGTGACGGATCCGTTGCCGCCGAAGCGGTGAGGTCCATTTTGCGGCTTCGGCGCGTCACTTGCCGAGTTGATCGAGGGCGAGGCGCAGGGGGGCGCTGGGGACTTTGATATAGCCGTCGAGGGGCCCGGCCATTTCGTCAACGAGAAAGATGGCGGCCGCGATGCTGAGGGAGCAGACGAAGAGGACGGCCACGACAGTAAAATTGCGGGGTGAAAAGAGGGCATAGAGAAAGGTCAGGAAGGAGACCCAGACGACCGGAATGACCAGCAGGAGAGGAGGGACACTGCCTTCGCCGATCACCTCAACGAGCCAGCGCTCTTGAAGAAGCTGGTCCACCAGTTGGAGGGAGCCGGTTTTGAGCTGGGTTTGGTAGGCGTTGACGGGGGTTAGCTCGGTGATATCCGCGGCCATGTGCTCGAAATGACTCTGGGTTTGGAGCGGAGCGGCGGGCTGGTCCGGGGATTCCTCCGGCCAGATTTCCTGCAGCTTGGTGATCAGAGCGACGCGGAGCTCGGCCCGGATGGGAGCGGTTTCCGGGCCATAATCAGCGAGAAACCGGTCGAGGTGGATGTAGTTGGCGGCGACTTGGTTGAGCAGGTTGTTGACTTGGTCGAAGGTGCCCTTGGTGGAGGAGATGAGGAGCCCGAGGATGAGGGCGGCGAGGGTGGCGATGAGGCCGGCGCCGAGTT
>JBEKZN010000146.1:0-4932 GCA_049509815.1 Opitutales bacterium | reverse complement strand
GGAAACCAGCAGGGAGTTTGCGTCCCGGATGAAGTTCAACATGCTGACAATCATGGCCGGCAAAATTCTTACATGGCCGAAGGGGGCATGGGAAGAAAGAAGATGGATTGACGGCAATATTAAAACCATTTCATCCTTGTTTGCCCCAATCGAATACAACCCCCGGCCCAGCCCGAATTCCGGTGCCCGGTCCGAGTGTTCGCCGTGAATACGAAAAGCAAAATGATGGCGTGCGTGCTCGTCGGGATCCTCGCGGCCGGGGTGCTGCTATTTTTGCAACACCGGAAGATTGCCGAGCTGGAGTCCAGACTGCCGCATTTGCCGGCGCCGGCCGCAGTCCAGTCACCCAGCGCAACGCCGCAGCCGGACAACCTGGCGATGCTCAAGCAGATCCTGGCGATGAAGGATCCGCTGCAAATGATGCCGGCGCTGGCCGATTTTGTCGGCGGGCTGGATGCGGGCAGCATTCGGCCGTTGCTGGATTATTTGGTGAAGCTGCCGGGGACAACGCACATTTCGGCCGCAGGCACAGGAGCGATCCTATTCCAATCGTGGAGCGAAGAAGTCGCGAGCGGACAACCGTGGCAAATGAATCAGCTGGCGTTGTCGCTTTTGATCGACCGGCTGGTGCACCTGAATCCGCAGGGCGCGCTGGGTTGGGCGGGCTCGGTGGCGAACCTGCACGGCCGCGAGGAAGTGATCGGCCTGGTGATGACCGCGTGGTCGAATGTTGACCCGCGCAAGGCGCTGGCGGCGGCGAATCAAATTGACGACAAGAATTTGCGGGAGTCGGTGATTGGGCAGATCGCGCAGAACCTGATCAGCAGCAATCCGCAAGTCGCGCTGGCCGCGTTGCAGAGTCTGCCGCTGGATCGCAAATATGATGCGATCGTCGGCCAGGTTTTTTCCAGCTGGGCGAGCGAGGATCCGCAGGCGGCGCTGGCCGCGGCGATGAACCTGCCTGCCAATCGCGGCCGCGACGCGGCGGTTCAAAGCGTGGCCAAAGGGTGGGCGTCGGCGGACCCGGAAGCGGTGCTGGCGTGGGCGGGAACGCTGCCCAATGGCGCGGCGCACACCGATGCGATGGATACCGCGATAGCAGCCCTGGCGCAGCAGGATCCGCTGGCGGCGGTCAGCTACGTGGCGAACATCACGAGCGTGGCCGACCGCAACTTCATGATGGTCGAGGTGGCCGGCGATTGGGCGCAGGATGATCCGGTGGCGGCGTCCCAGTGGGTGCTGCAAAATGCCACCGGCGCAACCTTGAATCGGGCGATGACGGACATGATGGATTCGCTGAGCAAGGTGGATCCGCAACTGGCGGCGGACGATTTGGGCAAATTGTCGAATATCCAGCGTCCGGGCGGCATAAACCGCATGATGTCCATCACGCAAATTTCCCAAAATTGGGCCGAGCAGGATCCGCAGGCGGACCTGACCTGGCTAAGCTCATTGCCGCAGGCCAATAACAACATGGTCAGCACAATGATGTTTAAACAGGCGGCGGAGGGCGCGGTGACGACCTGGGCGGGCAATGATCCGGATGCGGCGACGGCTTACGTTGAGTCCCTGGGAGTTAACAATCCGCAGTTCACGACTTTGATGGGGATGGTGGCGTCGGTGCGGGCCACGGCGGATCCCGCTTCGGCGGCGCAGTGGGTGGAGTCCCTGCCGGATGACGGAACGCGGGCGGCGGCCATCGGCAGCGTGGTGGCGCAGTTGAGTTCGGTGGATCCGCAGCAGGCCTTCCAACTTGCGATGCAAATGCCGGAAGGCACCGGGCAGGACAGCGCCGTGAGCAAGGTGATCAGCGCGTGGAGCTCGACCGATCCGGCCCAAGCGGCGCAATCGCTGAGCAACCTGCCGGAAGGGAACGCGCTCAACAATGCGACGCAAAATGTCGCGGCCAACTGGATTCAGTCGGACCCGAACGCCGCCGCACAGTGGATTGACAGCATGCCGCCTAGCCCGGAGCGCGACGTGGCGGCGCGGGAGGAAGTGAAGGCTCTGTTGGGAAACAACACGCCGGTGGCGTTCAGTTGGGCCGCGGCGATTGCCAATCCCAACATGCAGAGCAACCAGTTGAACAACGTGGTGCAGGCGTGGTCGCAGTCGGATCCAAAGGCGGCGGCGGCCGCGGTGCAATCCACGAATCTTTCCGACGCCACGCGCGCGCGGCTGATGAACACGATACAGAACAACGCTCAAAACTGAGCATGGCGGGCGCGCTGCGTTTGCGATTAGCCAGCGCCTTCGAGGAAGATTTGCAGGGCGGCCTGGAGGAGGCCGTGGGAGAGCGGCTGGTCGCGGCGGTCGAGCAGGTCGGCTTGGCGGAGGAATTTGGCGAAGGCGAGGGGCGCGTCGCCGGGGAAGCCGTGAAACCAGAGGGCGAAAAATTCGCGGCCCGCGTGCGCGGCGGCGAGGGGAAGGAGAACGTCGCCGATGAGGGTGTCGAGGCGGGCGCCGTGCCAGGCGTCGGCAAAAATTTCCTTGGCGATGCGGGCGCGAAGGTCGGTGAGTTTGAAACGGCGGCGAAAGGTCGCGGAGCCTTCGAGGGCGGCGGCGCCTTCGGGAAAATCGGCGGCGAGTTTTTTGAGCGACGCAGGCCAATGGGGGTTGGCAGCGACGACGCGGGCGTATTGCTCGAGCCGGCGGCGGGGATGGTTGGCGGGACGCAGACCGGCGAGTTTCCAGCGGGAGCGTTCTTCGTCGTAGAGTGTGGCGGGAGCGGGGGCGTGCGCGGGCCAGGTGGCGAGCGGGTATTTGAGCGCGAGGGCGGCCATGGGCGCGCGGTTGCGGCGAAAGCCGAGGGCTTCGAGGGTGAGTTGGTGGCAGGCTTCGGCCCAGCCGTCGCGCGCGAGGCGCTGGGCGGCGAAGGCGCGTTTCTGGCGCCAGCGGTGAAGGGCGCAATCGCCGAGGCGGGCACGGCGGTCGGCGGGCGGTCGGCGAAGGAAGTCCTCGAGCGGGCCGAGGGGGTCGCGGCCTTCGGCAGCGAGGAGGGCTTCATCGGCGGCGTAGTCTTCGAGGTCGCGTTCGAGGCGGTCGAGGAGGACGAGTTGCTCGGGGTGTTCGCCGGGGAGGGTGCGCGGGGCGGGTTCGGAAGCGGTGGGCGGGAAAAGCACGACGTGGAGGGCAACGCCGGCGTAGCGCGGGTCGAGGTCGTGGCCGTGGGCGGCCCAATCACGGGAGTGGAAGTGGACTTCGACGTCGCCACGGACGCGGCAGCCATCGAGCTCCCATTCGGCGCCGCGGAAGTCGGGGCCTTCCTGGAGATTCCAGCGGCCGGGGTGTCGGAGGCGGAGGGTTTTGCCGGAGACGGTGCGGAGATCGGCGGAGCGGAAATCGCCGCGGAGCCAGATTTTCTGGAGGATGCGCTCGGAGATGGTGTACGGGCCGTAGAGGCCCTGCATTTCGGCGAGGGCCGGAGCGGGCGGGGATTCGGCCACGGCGGGGGATATGTCCACAGATTTCACAGCTGGGCGCATATTCGAGAATTGATTAATGGAAAGAAAAGAGGAAGAATTATAAACAAGAAATAACACGAAAGAACGCGAAGGGGCAAAGAAAAGAAATCCTGGACGGAGATGCAGAGAAAAAAAGGACGAGTGGATTTTAAAGGGGATGAACGCAAAGAGGGGAAGATATAAAATCGCGCCTAAGGGGTGGGGGGCTTGGGCAGTTTATCCCAGGGGGAGATGGCGGATTTCCAGTCGGCGTGGGTGCGGCGGTGGCGGGCGAGGAGTTGGCGGGTTTGCTGGGCGGCGAGGTCGTTGACCCAGTCGCGCAGGCCGTCGGGCGAAAGGGTGCGGGCGCCGGAGGCGGCGGTGGCTTCGCTCAGGAGGTTGTCGCGGGTGACGACGACGATTTCCTTGTCGGGATCGAGGGCGGGAAAGGAGCGTGGGGCGGGATCTTGGGCGGGGCGGCCCTTCGACTGGCTCAGGGCAGGGCGGGTGGGCGAGTTTTTGTTTTTGCGAGAAGAGGCGGGCGAATGCTTGGTGCGGGCCAAGTCGGGCGGCGGGACGGTGGAGTTGAGGACGACTTGCTCGATGATGGCGTCGGCGGTGAGACCGCGCGGGCCGTAAACATAGGAGAAGGTGAGTTCGGGGCCGGGGCGCTCGATGACGAGGTCGTCGCCCTTGCCGTCGAAGACGAGGGAGACGCGCCAGCCGGCGACGTCGTGGAGCGGGCGGACGGCGTCGGCGAGTTGGGCGCGGGCGGCGTCAGGGCCGAATTCGATGAGGGCGGCGCGGAGTTGGGGCCACGCGTGGATGACGTTGTAGGCGTCAATGAGCAGGTGGCGGTCGGGCATGGGGACAGAGGCCTTTCCTGAACAGAGACCCGCGCGCCGATGCGAATGTTCAACTTACGCGACGGCGCGAATGGGGTCAGGCAGGCTGCGGACAACGGCCGCGAGCATATTGGATTTATCGTCGCTGGACAATCCAGGGAGGGAGAGGCGGTATTTGCGCTGGGAGGTTTTGATCACCAATTTGCCGTTTTGCATTTTAATCGAGCGGATGTCGGAGAGCGGTATGTACTCCTGGCGGAATTGCGAGGAGTAATAGAGAGCGTGGGCGTCGATGAGGAGATGAAAACGGGACTCGGTGTATCGGAGAAAGAGAAGAGTTGCAAAAAAGGCAATAAAGAGGGGAATTTGCGATTCGAGGCTGGTATTCTTGATATCGAGCAGGTGCAAGTGATCATGAGCCAGCCAGAGAAGTGGAAGAAGCAGCAACCACAAGGGGTTGTCACCGCGGCCCTGCCATTTTTGCACGTCCATGGGCTCAGGGTAGAATGGGCGAGGCATTGGGTCAAGGCGTGATATTTTGGGTGCGGTTTTGAACGAGGTTTAAAGGGATTTGCCTAAGGGACTAATTGCAGGCAAGATAGCCAATCTGTTCCATGCCAGCGATTGATTACCATCATCCGCCG
>JBEKZN010000145.1:0-4953 GCA_049509815.1 Opitutales bacterium | reverse complement strand
TTTGCCGTGAGCGACGGCATGGGCGGCGCCAACGCCGGCGAATACGCCAGCCGCATCGTGGTTGAAAAAGTCGCCCATCTGCTCCCCCGCTCGTTCAAGCAGTCGGCCCTCGGCCTCGACGCCGGCTTCGAGGACGTCTTCACCGAGCTGTTCGACCAAATCCACCGCTCCCTCGCGCACTTGGGCGACAGTTACGAAGAATGCTCGGGCATGGAAGCGACCCTGAGCCTGTGCTGGTTCACCCCCGGCTGGATGTACTTCGCCCACATCGGCGACAGTCGCATCTATTACCTGCCCGCCCGCGAGGGCGGCATCAGGCAGCTCAGCCACGACAACACCCACGTCGGCTGGCTCTTCCGCCAGGGAAAACTCAACGAGCGCGAGGCCCGCCACCATCCCCGCCGCAAAATCCTCCAAAAAGCCCTCGGCGGCGCCAACCAGTTCGTGGACCCGCAGGTCGGCGCCGTCGCCTTCGCCCCCGGCGACATCTTCCTGCTCTGCACCGACGGCCTGGCCGAAGGCCTCTACGACCGCCATCTCATCGAACTGCTGCGCCCGGCGCAACCCGCGCCCGCCGACCACAACCCCGCCCACCTCCTCGTCGAGGAGGCGCTGCAAAAAAGCGGCCACGACAACACCACCGCCCTGGTCATCCAAGTGCTCGCGTAACGCACCTGAGCCTCGACGCAGGCATTTGGTTTTGCTAGACGTACGGAACTTCACGCGTCCACGGCTGTGAAACTTGTTTTGTCCCGCGCAATGTCCCTCACCGCCCGCGCCCTCCGCCTTTCCACCAAGCCGTTGGCCCGCGTGGCCGCTCTCGGAGTTGGTATGTGTCTGTTGCTCGCCCTGCCGGGCTGCAAGCCCCCGCCCACGGTGGACCGCGGAAGTTTCCCGCTCCCGCAAGACGCCGACATCTCCTCCTGCACCCCGGGCAAATACGGCGGCACCCTCGTGCTTTCCGAATCCACCGAGCCCAAGACCTTCAACCCCTACGTCGAAGCCACCGACCTCACCTCGCAGGACGTGCAAGACCTCTTCCTCAGCGGCCTGGTGAATTACGATCCCATGACTCAAACCGAGGATCCCTACCTGGCGAAGTCCTGGGAACTGGCCCCCGATAAAAAAACCTACACTTTTCACCTGCGCCAGGGCGTCAAATGGAGCGATGGCGCGCCCTTCAACGCCGACGATGTCATCTTCACCTTTGACTGCATTTTCGCCGAGACCACCGACCCGGCCACCGGCCAGCCCAAGCTCCGCTACCCCAATCGCTTCGCCGACGAACTGACTTTCGACGGTGAGCGCCTCCAGTACAAAAAAATCGACGACTACACCGTCCAGTTTTACACCCCGAAAATCTATTCCCCGTTCGTGCACGAGCTGGCCGCGCCCATCTACATCATGCCGAAGCACAAGCTGGAAAAATCGTTCCAGGACGGCTCGTTCCTGCAGCAATGGTCCTCCCAGACCGGCATTGACCACCCGGAGGAAATGGTAGGCACCGGGGCTTTTGTCATCCGCTCCTACACTCCCGGCGAGCGCATGGTCTTTTCGCCCAATCCCCATTTCTGGCGCGCCGACCGCACCGGCCGGCGCCTGCCCTACATCGATTTCCTCATCCTTCAGTTTGTGGCGACTTATGAGACGGAGGTCATGCTATTCGCCACCGGGCAGACGGACTCGTTGCTGACCTCCGTCGGCATTCCCCCCACCGACGAGCCGTGGGTGAAAAAAGGCGAAAAAATTTACGGCTTCACCCTTTACCCGCGCGGCCCGAGCGCGGATGCCTGGTACCTCTGGTTCAATCAACACGCGGGCGTCAATAAAGACGGCCAGCCCTACCTGGCCCCCTACAAACTGGCGTGGTTTACCAACAAGCTCTTCCGCCAGGCGGTCATGTACGGCCTCAACCGCGCGGGCATCGCCCAAGGCGTCTATCTCGGCCTCGGCGAGCCGGCGAAATCCGTCATCAACCAGGGCAACCCCACCTGGTTCAACCCGAATGTCCGCCAATACCCCTACGATCCCGCCAAGGCGCGGGAACTGCTCAAGCAAGCCGGCTTCCACTGGGACGGTCAGGGCCAGTTGATCGACTCCACCGGCCACCGCGTGCAATTCGAACTGCTACTCTACGAGGGCGTGCGCCGCGTCATCGAAATCGCCACCGTCTTCAAGGACAACATGAAGGACCTCGGCATCGATGTGCGGCTCACCTTCGCGGACTTCGGCGTCCTGCTCGAAAAAAGCACCAACACCTTCGACTACGACATGACCGGCATGGGCTGGGGCTCCAGCAGCGGCGAAACCGACGAGGCCGACAACAAGTCCCTCTTCCGCAGCACCGGCATCTACCATTTTTGGAACCCCGAGGAAAAAATCCCCGCCACCGACTGGGAGAAACAGGTGGACGACCTGATTGACCAACAGGAACAGACCTTCGACCGCGCCGATCGCATCCGCCTGTTCGACCAAATCCAGGCCATCTACGCCGAACAGATGCCCCTCTTCTACATCGTGGACGCCTTTCAATACTCCGGCATCAAAAACAAATGGCGCAACGTGCGCGTGCCGCCGTCGGGCACCCTCTTGTGGAACATTGACGAATTATGGACCGAACCTCCCGGCGCCACTAGCGGCGCCCCGCCGCCGTGATCGCTTTTCTCCTGCGCCGCCTGCTGGCCATGATCCCGCTGCTTTTCGGGATCAGCCTGGTCGTGTTCATCCTCATGTCCATGGCGCCTGGCACCGCGCTCGACGAGTTGCGCGCCCGTCCCGACGTGCCTGCTTCGCTCATCCACCAACTCGAGCGCGACTACGGCTATGTGAACGCCACCGGCCAGCCCAACCCCTGGTATGTGCGCTACGCCTACTGGCTGAATACCGTTTCGCCCGTCAAGTTCCGCGACCCTGAGGGCAATTTCACCTGGCACCTGCATTTCGGCAAAATGTCCCTCGGCGATTCGATCGCCTACCACATCCCGGTGACGGACCTCCTGGGCCGGCGCGTGCCCGCGACGCTTACGCTGGCCATCTGCGCGCTCCTCTTTGAAATGGTTGTCGCCATCCCGCTGGCCGTGCTCGCCGCGGTCAAAAAAGATTCGTGGGCTGACCGCCTCAGCTCGCTCTTCGCCTACGGCTCGCTCTCGCTGCCCGAATTCTTCCTCGCCCTGCTCGCCGTGTATTTTGCGGCGGAAACCGGCCTCTTTCCCACGGGCGGACGCTCTGCCTTCGACAGCGATTTTCTTTCGCCGGGCGCGCGCTTTTGGGACTACGCCTGGCACCTCGTGCTGCCGACCATCGTGCTCGGAATCGGCGGCGTCGCCGGCACCATGCGCGTGCTGCGCTCCAGCATGCTGGACTACCTGCGCGCGGAATTTGTCACCACCGCGCGCGCCAAGGGCGTGCCCGAGGGCCGTGTGCTCTACCTGCACGTCCTGCGCAACGCCATCAACCCGCTTATCACTTCCTTCGGTTTCGCCTTTGCCGGATTGCTCTCCGGCGCCGTGCTGGTGGAAAACGTGATGAACTACCCCGGCCTCGGCCGCCTCATTCTCGAATCCTTCCTGCGCCGCGACGAATACGTCGTGCTCGCCGCTGTGCTCATGGGCTGCGTCATGCTCATGATCGGCAACCTGCTCGCCGACTTGCTCCTCGCCGCTTCCGACCCGCGCATCCGCCTTGAAAATCCCTCCGCCCAGACCACCCTGCACCGCCGCGGCGCCAACCAGGCGGTGTTCATTGCCGTCGCCGTGGCCGTCGCGCTGGGCATCGGCGTCTATGCCATGCCCTGGAACGACCCGGCGGCCATGGACCAGGTGATGAACCATGTAAAAATTATCGGCGGCATCCTGCTGGTGCTCGCCGGCGGCGGGATGCTCGCCGTGGCCTGGCCGATCTTGCGCAAGCTCCTCATCTCCCTGCCGCACCGCCCCCTCACCGCCATCGCGGTTCTGGCCCTGGCCGCACTCTACGGCGGAGCGCTGTTCGCGCCGTTCCTGGCCACCGCGCCGTATGACGAAATAAATCTTCACCAAACCTACCATCCGCCCACGGGGCTGCACTGGAAGGATGGCCGCTTCTGGGCGCAGCTCTACGTGGACCAGGATCCCGCCGCCGCGCATTACGTCGCCGACCCCGGCGCGCTCCTGCCGCTCACCCTCTTCGGCCACGGCTTCAAATACAGCTTCTTTGGCCTGTTTGATACCGACCGCCATCTGTTCACGCCCGATTACGACGCCCTGAAAAAAGTCCTCGGCAAAACTCCCGACCCCGAAGAATACCCCCTTTACCTGCTCGGCAGCGACACCACCGGGCGCGACGTTTACTCCCGGCTGTTGTACGGCAGCCGCATCTCGCTCGTCATCGGTCTCGTCGGCATCGGCATCACCTTGAGCCTCGGCTTTCTCGTTGGTGGATTGGCCGGGTATTTCGGCGGGCGCTTCGATTTCCTCGCCATGCGGCTGGTCGAGTTTCTGATGGCGATGCCCGCGCTCTACCTGCTGCTCGCCCTGCGCGCGGCGCTGGCCCCGCATTTTGACCCGGCGGAAATGTACCTCGTCATCATTGTGATTCTCTCGCTCATCGGCTGGGCCGGGGCGGCGCGCGTGCTGCGCGGCATGAGTCTCTCGCTGCGCGAGCGGCCTTTCATCAACGCCGCCGAGTGCCTGGGCCAGAGTACCTTTAAAATTCTCTTCAAACACTTCCTGCCCAACCTCGCCGGGTACCTGCTCGTCACCGCCACGCTTTCCATTCCCGGCTACATTCTCGGCGAAGCCGCCCTGTCGTTCCTCGGCCTGGGCATCCAGGAACCCTCCGCCTCCTGGGGCCTCATGCTGCGCCAGGCCCAGCAGGACATGAAAGTCCTCATGCTCAATTTCTGGTGGATGCTCTTGCCCGGCGCGGCCATCTTCGTCACCGTGGTTGCATTCAACCTCATTGGCGATGCGCTGC
>JBEKZN010000144.1:0-4967 GCA_049509815.1 Opitutales bacterium | reverse complement strand
GGGCGCGCTCCGGCCATGGCGCGCCACGGGGCCACGTCTGCCGGCGCCAGCGGCCCGAGCAAAACCAGCTTCGTGTCTTCGCGCAAAACGGACAGCAGGTCGGACGGATCGCCGAGACCGTGCGGTGCCAGCAAGGGCACCTGCGCGGCCACTATCGCGCCGGCCGACGCCGTGGGCGCAAAGTTCAACCCCTTGCACAACGCCTCGCGACAGCGGATTTTTCCCGCTGGCGTCGCCGCGTCGAAGGGCGCCGGCAAAAAAGCGTCCGCAGCGGGGTTCCATTCGTCCGGGTCCAATCCGGTGAGCAGTCCGAGCAGGTCGCCGCGCCGCCGCGCCAGCACGCCATCCAGCCCGAAGCCATGTTCGGGGCTAAGCGCCTCGCGCGCCGCCGTCGGGCTGGGCGTCAGCAGAAAATCGGAAAACAGCAGGCCGCCTTTGAGGAAATTGACCTGGCCGTAAAATTCGAGGCCGTCCTGCGCGAAGAATTCCTCGGGCAGGTTCGTCAGTGCGAACGTGCGGCGCGGGTACACGCCTTGAAAGGACGGATTGTGCAGCGTCAGCACCGTGCGGCTGGTGACGCTCAAGTCGCGCTTGCGTTCCTCCACCCGCAAGAGCAGCGGGGCCAGCGCCGTCGGCCAATCATGGCAGTGCAGCACGTCCACCGGAGCCTCGAAGCGGCACAGGGAATCCACCACCGCCTTGCAGAAAATCAAAAACCGCGTCTCGCTGTCCTCGTAGTCGCTGCCCGGCGGGCCGTAGGGAAAGCTGCGGTCGAAGGATTCGTCGCGCCGCACGAGATAAAGGGTCAGGTTTTCGCCCAAGGGCAGCCGCAGCGTCTCGGCCGTCACCAGCGCATCGCCCAGTTCGAGCGTATGACGGTAAAAGGTTTCGGCCTGGGCAGCCAGCGGATCGGCCAGCACCTGACGGTAGCCCGGCAGAAACACGGAAACTTGGTGCCCCAGCCGCGCCAGCTCCCGGGTCAGTCCGCCCACGGCGTCGGCCAGATGTCCCACTTTCACCAACGGAGAAAATTCGCTGGCGGCATGGACGATTTTCATAGGGACGGAAATCCGGGCAGTTGCGCCAAACACACTATTTTCCGAACCATCCAAGCCCAAGCCAAAAGAAACCTACCCGATCAGCCGCGCGACCGCCTCGAGGTAGCGCGCCTGGGTGTGCTGGATGATTTCGACCGGCAGGCTCGGTCCGGGCGGGCTTTTGTTCCAGGGCAGCGTCTCCAGGTAGTCGCGGACGTATTGCTTGTCGAAGGCGTGCTGCGAACGGCCCGGCTTGTATTCGGCGGCCGGCCAATAGCGCGAGGAATCGGGCGTGAATACTTCGTCGATGAGGAAAAGGCGCCCCGCTTCGTCTGTGCCGAATTCAAATTTTGTGTCGGCCAGGATCAAGCCCGCGCGGGCGGCCTCGCGCGCGCCCAGTTGGTACAGCCGGAGGCTCAGCTCCCGCACCTCGACGTAGCGCTGCGCGCCGAGCAGCGACGTGGCCTGAATGGCTGTCAACGGCTCGTCATGCCCGGCCTTGGCCTTGCTGGTCGGAGTGAAGAGTGGATGCGGCAGCGGATCGCTTTCCCGCAGGCGCGGCGGCAGGACGTGGTCAATCACGCGGCCGGATTCCCGATATTCCTTCCAGCCGCTGCCGGCGAGATACCCGCGCACCACCGCCTCCAGCGCCAGCGGCCGGAGCTTGCGCACCAGCATGCTGCGCGCGGCCAGTTGCGGCCAGTCGCGCAACCGCCGGGTCACTTCGGCATCGTGGTCGGGCCACAGGTGATTGGGCGTGATCTCCGTCGTGCGGCCAAACCACCACAGGCTCAACTGCGTCAGCAGCACGCCCTTGCCCGGGATGCCGTCCGGCAGGATCACGTCGAACGCCGAAAGCCGGTCCGTCGCCACGATCAGCAGCGCGTCGCCGAGGTCGAACAGTTCGCGCACCTTGCCCGAGCCGATTTTCGGAAACGGCAGGCCCTCGACGCGCGTGAGCGCCTCCCGCGGCAGCGCCGCCTTGATTTGCGCCAGATTCATGCCCATGGGGAAAGCCTTGCGGGCCGCCGCGGATTTGTCTATATTATCCGGTTCCGGCCCTGCGGGCCGGTCGTTCTTTGATGTCTGACGCGGCTGCGCGCGATCACTTTCGGGGGTGTTCCGGATTCGACCCTGGGAGGACGGGCATGGCTGCAGGCCAGAGATGGTGGTTGGCTCTGTCAAAACTCCACCAAAGTATTAGTTGGCAACAACCAGTACGCCCTCGCTGCTTAAAGCGCAGTGACACGCCCCCCGGAAACCTGCTAAGGGACGGCGTGCCATCAGCAGGCATAGCCGCGCCGGGGCCACCGGCGGTGCGGCCGTACCTTTCCGGTGACTCGATCCGCGCCAGCCTGCTTGGGGCGGGTTCGGTTCCAACTCAAATCACAAGCTAAGCCTGTAGATGCCAATCCCATAGCCCCAGGAGACGCGGGTTCGACTCCCGCCACCTCCACTTTTTAATCTTGTTGTTTATCAACCATTTGCGCGCAATCAGACAAGTGTTGTTGTCAGCCGATGTTGACGACATAAAAGACGTAGTTGCCTGGCGTAGGCGGTCAAAAGCCGTTCAAAATCGTCAAGCAGACGCGTAAGATGCGGGGCAAGACGCACACGCTTTACCAGGTCATTGGCACAACTTCGGGCGCGGTGAATCGCTGATAGAAGCGGCGCAGTACTGGTTGCCCGTGGTTTTATTTCCTGTACCACGGCCTTTGCCCTTCTCCTGATTCCCGCAAAATCATCCACTTACCCAGTGGGCTGGTTGCTTTACTGGGACTTGCTCCGTTTGCGCCGGAGGGCGTAAAGCAGCGTGCCGCTGCCCAGCAGGAGCGTCCAAGTCGCCGGTTCCGGCACCGCATTGATGGTAAAGGTCAACTCGCCCGTCGAGTTATTGAAGTCAAATACACCGCCGTAATTGTTGACGACGTTCACCGCCGCAAAGTCACTGCTGTTCAACCCCGAGTTGGCGCCTGCCGAATCAATCAGCGTGTACACTCCGCCGAAGAAACCGGTTTTCTCGAAATTGAAAACAAACTGGCCCACCCCCGCGCCGGTGCCGCCGATCAAATTACCGGTAATCAACAGGGCGTCGGAGGCGCTTCCCGAATCGGACAGCGCCATGAAGATGCCCGCGGTGCCATTGGTGTTCCAGGTCAGATTCCCGATCGTCAGCAGGCTGCTGCCCGTGCCACCGGTCGCTAGCTGGCCACCGGCCTGAAGCGTCACATTCTGGCTGATCGTCGTGCTTGGTCCCGTCGCGAGGAGGGCTCCGGAATTCACCGTGACCGAACTGGCCGTGAGCCCGCTGGTCAAATTCAGCGTACCGGCGCTCACCAATGTCGGGCCGGCGTAAGTATCCAAGGCCGACAGCGTCAACCCACCGAGGCCAGTCTTGATCAAGCCGCCGCCGCCGCTCAGTGTGCCGGTCAAGCTGATGTTGTGCGCAACGCTCGATGCGTCCGCCGCCTGGAACGAGGTCGTCCCCGTCAAACCGATCGGCGCTGATGAAGTCCATGCTGTCGTCGCCCCCACCGTGGCCGTCCCGAAGGAATAAGCCACCGTCGCGCTGGGTAGGTTGGCCACCAAGCCCACGCTGCCGATGTAAAGCGTCGCGTTTCCGCCCAGCGTGAAGTTGGAAATCACCGCAGCCGAATTTTGCGCGTTGAGCGTCACGCCCGTGAACGTGGCCGTGCCTCCGCTGATGGTAACATTCGCCGTATTAGTAGCACCAGCCCCGGTGGGAGAAAGCAGCAGGCCGTCCGTGCCCAAATACGACAAATTACCGCCTGTCATCGTCAAAAACCCATTGCCCACGCCTGCCCCGATCTCGAAAGCACCACTGGAGGAAGAGTTCCCAATCGTAAACGAGCCACCGTTTATGTTCACGTCCGAAGCTCTCGCGGCTGTGCCGTTGGCCGTGCTCACGCTGGTGGCGATTACTGTCCCGTTGGTGATGATCAAGCCCGTGCCCCCGTTTTGGCCGGTGCTGTCCTTGCCCATGTTAACCGCGCCCAAGTTCACCGTCCCACTGGTGGTGTTGATCGTGAAACTGCCGGCCGTGTTGAGGCCGGTCCCGATCACCGTCGTGCCCGCAATCGTGGCCTGGCCGCTCCCCGTGATGCTCACGCTGTCGCCCGTCGAATTGGCGAGGTCTGCAAGGCTAAAATTGTCGGCATAAAGCGTGCCCGCGGTGACGCTGATGACGTTGCCGGACATGATGATGCCATCGCCCACTTCAAAGTTCGAGGTGGCGGAGCCGAACGTGCCGCCGGAGATCACGATGGGCCCGGAAAGGGTCACCGGCCCGCTAAAGGAATTGTTGCCCGAGAAGGTTTCCGTGCCCGTGCCGCTCTTGACCAGGCCGACCGTGCCGACCGTGTTGTTGATGCTGCCCGAGAAGGTGGCGTTGCCGCTATTTGTAAGCGTGATGAGCATGGTGCCGCTCGAACTGCTGTCAATCGTGCCAGCGCCCGACAGGCCGCTGAGGGTGAGGCTAAAACCATTCAAATCAACCTTCCCCGGCGCCCCCACCGTCAGGTTCCCCGTGCCAAGTGCATTCGTCGCCCCCAGCTGAATCTCACCGGAGTTCACCGCGGTGCCGCCGCTGTAGCTGTTGCTGCCGGTCAGCGCCCAGACACCTGAGCCCGCCACGACCACCTTGGTGAGGTTCCCCGGGCTATTGTCAGTAATGGTCGCCGCCAGCGTGTTGTTCCCCGCGGCGCCCCCGGTGTTGTTGCCCGTCAATGTCAGGACCGCGGAATAATTGGAGCTGCTAAACGCCAGGTCGCTGGTGTTGGAGAAATCAATGGCCCCGGAGCCCGAGCCGTCCAGGGTGGCCCCGTTGGGCCCGATGGTGAAGAGCCGATCCGTGCTGGCCGCCGGCCCCACGTACTGCAAAGTCCCGCCATTGATCACCAGATCGGCCGC
>JBEKZN010000143.1:0-5009 GCA_049509815.1 Opitutales bacterium | reverse complement strand
CGTTGATGCGGATCGTCGCGGGGGAGTTGAAGCCGGACGGGGGCGCGGTGTACCGGCCGGACGGGGCGACGGCGACGCGGCTGACGCAGGAGATTCCGGCGGACGTGCCGGGGACGGTGCACGAGGTGGTGGCCGCGGGGTTGCGCGACCCGAGCGGGCACGAGGAGGAGTGGGAGCGGGACGTGCGGCTGGAGGATTTGCTGGCGCGGCTGCGGCTGGAGCCGGAGGTGCCGTTTGCGGAGCTGTCGGGCGGGTTGAAGCGGAGGGCGCTGCTGGCGCGGGCGCTGGCGGCGCAGCCGAACTTGCTGCTGCTGGACGAGCCGACGAACCATTTGGACGTGGAGTCGATTTTGTGGCTGGAGGATTTTTTGCTGGAGTCGAAGCTGGCGCTGCTGTTTGTGACGCACGACCGGGCGTTCTTGCGGCGGCTGGCGACGCGGATCATCGAACTGGACCGGGGGCGGCTGTCGAGCTGGTCGTGCGATTACGGAACGTACCTGACGCGCAAGCAGGAAGTGCTGGAGGCGGAGGAAACGCAGCGGGCGCTGTTCGACAAAAAACTGGCGCAGGAGGAGGCGTGGATCCGGCGCGGGGTGCGGGCGCAGCGGTCGCGCGCGCAGAGCCGGATCAACCAGTTGATGCAGATGCGGGCGGAGCGGCGGGCGCGGCGGGACCGGACGGGGCAGGTGACGATGCGGGTGGCGGAGGCGGAAAAATCGGGGGTGAAGGTGATCGAGGCGGAGAACGTGACGTTCGCGTGGCCGGATGGGCGCGTGATTGTGCGCGACTTGAACACAACGATCATCCGCGGGGACAAGATCGGGCTGATCGGGCCGAACGGGGCGGGGAAGACGACGCTGGTGAAGCTGCTGCTGGGGGAAATCGCGCCGACGCAGGGGACGATCAAGCACGGGACGCGGCTGGAGATTGTTTATTTCGACCAGTTGCGCGCGCAGATCGACGACAACAAGACGGTGGCGGAGAACGTGGCGGACGGGAACGCGACGGTGACGATCGAGGGACGGACGCGGAACGTGATCAGCTACCTGCAGGATTTTTTGTTCGAGCCGGGGCGGGCGCGGACGCCGGCGCGGGTGCTGTCGGGCGGGGAGCGCAACCGGCTGCTGCTGGCACGGCTGTTCACGAAGCCGGCGAACGTGCTGGTGCTGGACGAGCCGACGAATGACTTGGACGCGGAGACGCTGGAGCTGCTGGAGGACTTGCTGGTGGAGTTCGGGGGCACGCTGCTGCTGATCAGCCACGACCGGGAATTTCTGGACAACGTGGTGGCGAGCACGCTGGTGTTCGAGGGCGACGGGAAGATCGGGGAATATGTGGGCGGGTACACGGACTGGCGGGAGCAGCGGCAGGCGGCGCTGAAGCCGGCGAAGAGTTCGCCGGTGAAGAGCGCAGCAGCGCCGGCGACGGGAACGCGCCAGGCGGCCGGAAAAATCGGGGCGAAGGAGCGGAAAGAGTTGGAGGCGCTGCCGGCGCGAATCGAGGCGCTGGAGCGGGAGCAGGCGGAACTCGCGGGGAAGCTGGCGGACGCGGCGTTCTACAAGCGCGATCCGGAAGCGGTGCTGGCGGCGAGGAACCGGCTGGAGGCGCTGGAGCGGGAGCACGCGCAGGCGTTTGCGCGGTGGGAGGAATTGGAGGCGGGGGCGAAATAAATTCGAATGATGAAATTCGAATGACGAAGGGGAAATGGTCTGAGGGATGATGTGTGGGTGGGCGCAGCGGTTTTCAGTGGAATGGTTGATGTATTATTTAAAATTATTGTATATTTTTGAGTAGATTTCGAGCTGGCAGGTGAAGCCGCCGAGGTCGATGGGCTGGCGGGATTGGAGCTGGAGGGAGGGGTCGGAGGGGTCGAGGCGGATGGGGTTGGGGAAGACGAGGCGGCCGCCGGGTTTCAGGGCCTGGGCGGCGATGGCGAAGAGGTCGGCGATGAGGCCGTAGAGGCTGGGGACGCGGACGCGGCGGCCCATGGGCGGGTTGGTGAGGATGAGGGTGACAGAGTTCGGGCCGAGGCCGGGGATTTTTTCGAAGTCGCGAAAGTCGGCGCAGTGGAAGTGGGATTCGAGGGCGGGGAGTTGGGCGGCGGCGAGGTTGGCTTCGGCGATTTTGAGGGCGGCGGGGTCGAGGTCGGTGCCGATGAGATTTTCAACGCCGCCGCGGAGGGCGGTTTCGATGAGCTCGAGGCCGGAGCCGCAAAAGGGGTCCCAGACGATTTCGCGGGGGATGCGGCCGGCGACGCGGGCGAGGCCGGCGGCGAGGGGCGGATGGGAGGCGGCCCAGACGTCGTCGGTGCGAAAATAGAGGCGGGGGTCGGGCGAGATTTTGGGGCGGAGTTCGACGGAGCAGCCGCCTTTGATGGCGTGGAGGTCGATGGTCCAGGGGGCCTGGCGGGCGTCGTTGAGGAGGGCGGGGCAGAGGGCGTAGGCGCGGTTGGCGACGAGTTGGACGGCGGCGCGCTGGTGGCCCTTGCCGACGAAGTTGAGGCGGTAGCGGAAGGAGCCCTCGGTGAAAGTTTCGAAGAGCCGGCGCGCGTGGGGCGCGGTGAGGAGGGCGGCGAGGGGTTCGACGGATTGGGGGGGGGTGGGCGCGCGGACGACGCCGAGGCCGAAGGCGAGGGTGTCGAAGCAGCGCAGGGTGAAGAGCTCGGCGAGGGAGAATGGGGCGACGGGCGCGAGGGCGACGCACTGACCGCGGAATTCGAGGAGATGGAATTTACCGTGTTTGGCGATGAAGTCCTTCACTTCGTCGCGGACGATGTTTTCGAGGCCCTTGCGGCAGCGCAGGTGGATGCGCAGGCCGCGGAATTGGGTGAGGACGCGGTCGAGGCGGACGGTGCTGGGGCTTTCGGCGCGCGCGAGGCTGGCTTTGACCTTCAGTTCGGTTTGCGGGAGCAGGCCGGGGTTTTGGCGGGCGGCGTCGAGGGTGGCGGCGCCGCCGATTTTTTCGAGGGCGCGGCCGAGGGATTTTTTCTCGCGCTCGCCGGTGGTGGGCTGGAGGAGCGAGAGGAGCTGCTTTTCCTCGCCGGGGCCGGCGCCGATTTTGGGGAGGGCGGCCATGGCGTAGCGGCGGATTTTTTCGGCGGGGTCCCGGAGGAGCCCGGTGAGCCAGGCGCGCACGGCGGATTTTTGCGCGGGGGTGCCGGTGGAGGCGAAGGCGACGCCGACGGCGCGGATGAGCGCGACCTTTTGCAGGCGCTCGCGCGGCGGGGCGCGGTCGAAGAGCGGGACCTCGTCGCTCCAGAGTTTTTCGCCGGGCAGGGCGCGCAGACGGCGGTAGAGGTCCTGGTCGGATTGCATGGGCGAGGGGACGATTTAAAAACGGATTTTTTGACAGAATTAACAGAATGAACGAACGAATTGACGGAAGGGAGTGATCGAGGGGAAGGTTGAAGCGTTGAAGGGTTGAAGGGTTGAAGCGAGAAACAAAACGAGGGCTTGGCGCGGTGTTTGCGGCTTGGCGGGGGCGGGGCGGGCAGGTTTACTGCGGGGGTGAACGTGACGATTTTGGGAGCGGGGGCGTGGGGGACGGCGCTGGCGCTGCACGCGGCGCGCGCGGGGCACGCGGTGACGCTCGTGCCGCGGCGGTTGGAGGCGGCGCTGCAGATTTCACAAGAGCGGGAGAACCGGGATTATTTGCCGGGATTCAAGCTGCCAATAGAGATCCAGATTGGGCTGGAGATCCGGCCGGTGATCATGGAGGCGGACTTGGTTTTGCTGGCGTGCCCGATGCGGGGTTTGCGCGCGCTGGGGACGGCGGTGAACGCGGAGTTGGACGCGGCGTGGGCGGGGCCGATGTTCGTTTCGTTGTGCAAGGGGATGGAGACGGAGACGCTGCGGCTGCCGCACGCAGTGCTGGCGGAGGTGTTGCCGGGGCGGCCGACGGGGGTGCTGTCGGGGCCGAGTTACGCGGGCGAGGTGGCGGCGGGCAAGCCGACGGCGGTGGTGCTGGCGACGGGGGCGGACGAGGAGCACGCGCGGCGGGTGCAGGAGGCGTTGAGCGGGCCGGCGCTGCGAGTGTACCGTTCGCGCGACGTGACGGGCGTGGAGCTGGCGGGGGCGTTGAAGAATGTTTACGCGATTGGCGCGGGTGTGTGCGACGGGTTGAAGCTAGGCGACAACGCGAAGGCGGCGTTTTTGACGCGGGCGCTGCATGAGATGACGCGGCTGGGCACACGGCTGGGCGGGCAGGCGGCGACTTTTTACGGGTTGAGCGGGTTCGGGGACTTGGTGGTGACGTGCGAGGGGAAGTGGAGCCGGAACCGGACGTTCGGCGAGGAACTGGCGCGCGGGCATAGCGCGGTGGAATTGCTGAAGGACCGGCGCACGGTGGTGGAGGGGCACGCGGCGGCGGCGGCGTTTGCGGCGCTGTGCGCGAAGGAGAAGATCGACGCGCCGATTTTGGCGGAGGTGCATGCGGTGCTGTACGCGGGGAAGGATCCGCGCAAGGCGATCCCGGCGCTGATGGAGCGGGAGCTAAAGGCGGAGTAGCGGGGGAGGAATTTTACCGTGGAGAACGCGGAGGGCGCAAGAAAGGGGCGGAGAAGAAGAGCAAGAGAAGAAATTTATCCACGAATGGCCACGAATAGACACGAATTTTAAGAAAAAAAGGAAGAGAAGATTTTTAGACAGGATGAACAGGATTTGCAGAATCAAGCAGGGATGAGGCGGCGGTGGCGGAGGTTTTGCGCGGCCTGGACGAGGTTGCGCAGGGCGGGTTTGACTTCGGCCCAGCCGCGGGTTTTCAGGCCGCAGTCGGGATTGACCCAGAGGTTTTCGGGCGGGAGGACCTGGGCGGCCTTGTCGAGGAGGTTTTCCATTTCGGCGACGGTGGGCACGCGCGGGGAGTGGATGTCGTAAACGCCGGGGCCGATTTCATTCGGGTAGCGGAAGTCCACGAAAGCCTGGAGGAGCTCCATGTTGGAGCGGGAGGTTTCGATGGTGATGACGTCGGCGTCGAGCGCGGCGATGGCGGCGATGATGTCGTTGAACTCG
>JBEKZN010000142.1:0-6134 GCA_049509815.1 Opitutales bacterium | reverse complement strand
TTGCGGATGGTGACGTCGCCGCGGTCATACATGAGGATGACGGCTTTGTCAGGCAAGAGGATGCGGCCCATGGGTTTACCGAGGAGGTCGTAAACGGTGGACTCGGGCTGGCCGACTTGAGGGTCGTTGGCAGACGGTGCGGAAAGGCTCAGTGGTGAGGAGGAGGGAGCGGGTGCCGAAGTGGCGGGGGACGCTTGAAGGGTTGAAGAGTTAAAAGGTTGAAGCGGCGCAGAGGCGGAGGCGGGAAGGGCAACGGGAGCGGCGTTGGGGCCAGCGGGGGTGAGGTCGGCGCGCAGGAAAGCGGGAGCAATGCCGAGGGCGGCGGCAAGCATCATGGCATGCAGCGCTTTCATGGAAGACATTCTATCCCTGGATTTGACAAAGTGCAAGTCTGGAGGGAGATGCAGAGGCAGGTGGTTGGGCCGAAAAAATCCTGTGCCGATCAATCTCCGGAACGTTAATTAAAAAATGGCTTATTCGAAGGGTTGCGTGCGAGGGGTGGTTAGGTGGCTGAGATCGCGCCTTTTTTCCGTGCTTGGGAAGTGCACTGGAATTTCCTTGAGCGAGTCTCCGTGGACACAAAAAATCTCCTTCGGGCCCGAGAGCCCGAAGGAGATGAGGGGACCGCGTTTTGGCGCACGGTCTTGAATGAGGCGATCGGCCGGTTAGTTGGTGCTCGCGTAACTCTGAGTGGCGAACAGTACTTCGACGCGACGGTCCTGACGGGTTTGCGGGTCGCCGTACGCGCCGATGCTAATCCGATTGGCTGGCACACCCGCTTCGACCAAGGAGGCGCGAACCGCTTCCACGCGGCGGTCGCTTAGAGACTGGTCCTTGGGGTCGCTGCCGGTGGGATCCATGGTTCCATCGAGTCCAAGTTGCAGCGAGGGATTGGCTTTGATGTAAGCGGCGATGTCCGTGATTTTGACCATGTCCGCAGACGGGATCTGGTCGTCATTGTAGGCGAACGTGATGCTCCGGTAGGAGGTCCACTGGCCGACGATGCCGGCCACGCCGGTGTTGCCTTGCGACCCAGTTGCGCCAGGGGCGCCGTTTGCTCCGGTAGCGCCGGTTGAGCCGGCGACACCTGCGGTGGTGCTGCCGACCGCACCCTGATCTCCGCTCCGTAGAGGGTTGCGCCTTGGGCACCCGTGGCACCGGTGGGGCCTTGGTCGCCGGTGGCGCCAGTAGCGCCAGTGGCGCCGACGTAGCCAGCTGTGCTCGCGCCTTGCGCGCCGGTCTCACCGGTGGCGCCGGTGGCGCCGGTGGCGCCGGCGGCGCCGACCATGCCAGTTTGGCCGCGCTGGACTTCGCCCGGAGCGCCCTGCGCGCCGGTGTCACCTTGCGGGCCGGTGGCGCCTTGCGCGCCGGTGGCGCCTTGATCGCCAGCCATGGCGATACCTGGAGCGCCGGTGGCGCCGGTGGCGCCTTGCGCGCCGGTGGCGCCGGTTGGGCCTTGCGGGCCGCGGGCACCGACGATGCTGTCGGAATTATTCACGGGCTGGTTGGAGGCCGCGGTTGAAGAAGGTTGCGAGGAGCAGCCAGCGAGGAGGATCGCGGTAGCCGCGACGATGATGAGTTCACGTTTCATAAGTTTTAATTTTTACAAGGGAGGGCGGGTCGTCGGTTTCGAGATGCGGTGGTGGCTCGCATGGTGCGAGACGACATCGCCAGTGACTGCTGGGTCCCTTGGAACGCCTACCTTACCGCATAAGGATGCCAGTCTCTATGGGGTCTAACCCGGTGCACCGAGGTCTCGCATTAAGACAGACGGTGTTCGTGGAAAGATGCCTGGCCTCCGGAAAATCAGGGCGCGTCGGGGGCTGGTCAAGGCGGGCGAATGCGTGTTGGGTTGCCAGCGGCGGCGGGAGCGGCTTAGTTCGTGGGAATGCCTGAAAAATCGTCTTACGAGGGACATCGCGCACGGCTGCGGGAGCGGTTCAGCCGCGGGGGGTTCGAGTGCCTGGCGGACTACGAGGTAGTGGAGTTGCTGCTGACGCTGTGCATTCCGCGGCGGGACGTGAAGCCGATGGCGAAGGCGCTGATGAAGAAGTTTGGGAGCGTGCGCGGGGTGCTGGATGCGCCGGCGGAGGCGTTGCGGGAGGTGCCGGGGCTGGGGGCGGTGGCGCCGGTGGCGCTGCGGGTGATCCGGGAGACGGCGACGCTGTATTTGCGCCAGACGGTGGAGGGGCGGCGGGTGCTGGACAACGTGGACAAGCTGGAGGATTTCTGGCGGGCGCGGCTGGGGACGCTGCGGCACGAGGTGTTCGAGGTGGCGTATCTGGACCATCATTATCAATTATTGGAGGACGGGGTGGAGCGGGTGGAGGAGGGGACGGTGGATGAGACGACGGTGTACCCGCGCAAGGTGATGGAGTCGGCGTTGCGGCGGCAGGCGGCGCGCATCGTGGTGGCGCACAACCATCCGACGGGGAACACCGCGCCGTCGGAGCAGGACAAGAAGCTGACGCGGGCGTTGCAGCAGGCGGGGCAGCCGCTGGGGATCAAGGTGATTGACCACGTGATCGTGGCGGCGGAGAAGACTTTTTCGTTCCGCAAATCGAAACTGATTGCGCCGGATTGAAAGACGCCCAATCCAATGAGCACCCTGCATCCGTCGGTGGAGTCTGTGCGCAAGGAAACTAGCGTCGCCACGCGACGCGATTTCCAAAAGGTCGGGGATCCGTGGGCTGAAGTACGGCGCTACAATAATCACAGCCTCGCAGCGCGAGGTCAGCTGGCTTTGGCGATTTCGCAGGAGGTGAGGCCGTGCTGGATGGCGAAGCGGGTGAGGCTGGCGACGTCGTGGAGGTGGAGTTTTTTCATCAGGTTGGTGCGGTGGTTTTCGGCGGTTTTGACGCTGATGAGGAGTTTGGCGGCGATTTCCTTGGTGCTGAAGCTTTCGGCAATGAGCTGGAGGATTTCGCGTTCGCGGGCGGTGAGGGCCTCGACGCCCTGGCGTTCGGACTGGCCGGGGTTGACGACGGTTTCGCGCAGGATGGTGGCGATGGCGGGGCCGAAGTAGGTGCCGCCGTCGGCGACGGTTTGGATGCCTTTGCGGAGTTCGGAGAATTTGGCGGATTTTTCGACGAAGCCGTGGGCGCCGGCGAGGAGGAGTTCGCGGACGAGGGCGGGGTTTTGGTAGCCGGAGAAGGCGAGGACGCGGGTGCCTTTGAGGTGCTTGGAGAAGCGGCGGAGGACCTCGATGCCGTTGAGGCCGGGGAGCATGACGTCGAGGATGACCATGTCGGGTTTCTGCTCGATGCAGACGGTGCAGGCGGTCTGGCCGTCGCCGCATTCGGCGATGACCTCGTAGTTGCCGTCGGCCCGGAGGATTTGGGCGAGCATTTCACGGATGGCGATCTGATCTTCAACGAGGACGACGCGTTTCATAAGACAAGAAGGTTGAGGAGAATAAGCTGAGGTCTGCATTTCTGGAATATAGGAAGCTTGGGGTCATACAAGTATTCCTCGTCGAGGGTGCGATATTGATAATTCTTTTACTCAAATATCTCAGGTTTTTTACCAATATGGGGGTAAAAGGCTCCTTTTCAAGGGGATGGAGCATATTTTGCCGAAGGGGAACAATGGCGATTATAGACGTAACTTGCGGAAGAATCTTCCCCGCCAATAGGGTAAAGCCGTTATTCGCCGAGGCGGCGGCCGGAGGCAAGGTAATTACTAACGTAGTCGGCAACAGAGTCTTCCAGGGGGATGACGGGTTGGGCATAGCCGGTGGAGCGGAGTTTGGCGATATCGGCCTGGGTAAAGTATTGGTATTTGGGGCGGAGGGTTTCGGGCATGTCAACGAACTCGATTTTTGGGGGGAGCTTGAGGGCGGTGAAGATGGCGGTGACGAGCTCGATCCAGGTGTGGGCCGTGCCCGAGCCGAGATTGTAAAGGCCGGAGGCGGAAGGGGTTTCGGCAAGGTGGATGGTCATGGCGACGGCGTCCTTGACGTAGAGGAAGTCGCGTTTCTGGCCGCCGTCGTGGTAATCGGGTCGGTAGCTTTTGAAGAGGTGGGCGCGGCCGGTGGCGCGGATTTGGTGGTAGGTTTTGTGGACGACGCTGCGCATGTCGCCTTTGTGGTCTTCATTGGGGCCGAAGACGTTGAAGTATTTGAGGCCGACGATTTGGGAAAGGAGGCCGTGGCGCCGGGCGTAGAGGTCGAAGAGGTGCTTGGAGTAGCCGTACATGTTGAGGGGGCGCAGGCGCTCGAGTTGGTCGTCGCGGTCGATCATGCCCTGGGCGCCGTCGCCGTAGGTGGCGGCGGAGGAGGCGTAAACGAAGCGGGCGCCATGGGCGAGGGACCAGTGGGCGAGCTGCTTGGTAAATTCGTAATTGTTCTTGATGAGGTAGGAGGCGTCGCGCTCGGTGGTGGCGGAGCAGGCGCCGAGGTGGAAAACGCAGCGGATGTCGCGCAGGCGGGGGTCGTCGGTGGCGAGGGCGGCGAGGAGGGCGTCGGCTTCGAGGTAATCGGCGAAGCGGAGGGGGACGAGGTTCTTGAATTTTTCGTCCGAGCCGAGAAAATCGGCGACGAGGATGTTGTCGAGGCCGCGCTGGTTGAGGGCCCAGACGAGGGCGCTACCGATGAAGCCGGCTCCACCGGTGACGAGGATGCGACCTGGGGGAAGGGAGGGCATGGGGGGCGGAAATTAAAAATTTAAAATTAAAAATTAAAAACGGGAAAGGCAGGCGAGTTTCAGAGTTTGGCGAGTTCGAGGGAGCGTCGGTGGGCGGCGGCGACGGCTTTTTTGAGGAGATCGCGAAAGTGGCCGGCTTGGAGGACTTTGAGGGCGGCTTCGGTGGTGCCGCCGGGGGAGGTGACGGCATCGCGGAGCTTGTCGGGGTGTTCGCCGGTGATTTCCATGAGTTTGGCGGCACCGCGGACGGTTTCGTGGACGAGTTTTTCGGCGATGGCGGGGGCGAGGCCGGTGGCGATGGCGGCGTCGCGAAAGGCGGCGGTGAATTCGAAGAGGTAGGCGGGGCCGGAGCCGGAGACGGCGGTGACGGGGTCGAGGTCGTCTTCGGGCAGTTCGAGGACGGCGCCGAGGCTGCCGAGGATTTTTTCGATGGCGGCGTGGTCGGCGGGCGCGAGGGGCTGGAGCGCGCAGTAGGCGGTGATGCCGGCGCCGATCTGGCCGGGGGTGTTGGGCATGGCGCGCACGAGGTTGCGGGCGTGGGGGAAGCGGGCGCGGAGTTTGGCGAGCGGGGTACCGGCGAGAATGGAGAGGAGGAGCTTGCCGCGGGTGAGGTCGGGGTAGGCGGGGTCGAGGGCGGCGAGCTGCTGGGGTTTGCAGGCGAGGACGACGATGTCGGCGTGGGCGAGGAGGGCGGAGGGATGGGCGGCGCAGTGGATGCCCGCGGATTGGGCGAGGTGGGCGGCGGTGGGATCGTCGCCGCTGATGCAGGCGAGGGCGGACGCGGGGTAAATGCGCTGCGCGATGAGGCCGCGCACCATGGCGGAGGCCATCTTACCCGCGCCGATGAAAGCGACGTGTGTCATGGGAAAGAATTAAAATTCAAAATGGAAAATTCAAAAGGGAAAAGGGAAGAAGGCGGAAGGTTGAAGGTGAAAAGTGAAAGGTTAAAAAAGGAATGAAGCGATGGACGGGCGTGCGGCTGGATTTTAAGGCCGAGCGGATGGCGCCAGTATGGGGGGCGGGGGCGGTTTGCCAAGGATTCCCTTGGGGTAGGGGCGGACGATTAACTAAATCGAAAAGTCAATTGGCTGCGGCCGCAGGCTCCAGTATGGTGTTGGGCAACTTTGTCGAATTTAGAACTCAGGCGCACCGCGGCTGGGCTGACCGGGTAGAAACTTTCCGGGCTGAAGGTCTGGAACAACTCGATGGTAGATATACCGATTGGCTTCGTCATCAGTCATGGTCAGCTCATCGCCGCTTATCGCCACCCTCGACTTCGGGTTGTCCTTGTCCGCACCTGTTTCAATGACCAAAAACTCTCCGTCGTAATGATAATCACCATGCGAAACGCCGTTGGTGGTTGAAAATCCTTCCGGTGCCGGCCAGGTGGCAGCCGTACCATCAGGAAAGAATCTGATATAAAACGGCCCATTAATTGCCTGATCGTTAACCCGAACCCACTGCCATGTCCCGACAATGGAACTGGACGGT
>JBEKZN010000141.1:0-5039 GCA_049509815.1 Opitutales bacterium | reverse complement strand
ATTGCCGGCGAGGGTGCGCAGCACGCGCTTGTCCATTTCGTCGAGGCCGTGACGGTCGATTTCGAGCAGTTCCAGCGCGGCGGCGGCGACGGTGCCGGTAATGCGGCCATCGGCCCGCTGCTGGGCGTAGTCGCGCACGAAGTGGATCAAATTGTTGGCAATGCGCGGGGTGCCGCGGGCGCGGCCGGCGATCTCTTTCGCGCCGTCGTCTTCGAGCTTGACGTTCAACAAGCGGCAACTGCGCCGCACGATCTGGGCCAGTTGCTCGCGTGTGTAATAGTCGAGCCGGGTCTGGAGCGTGAAGCGACTGCGCAGGGGGGCGGTGAGCAGGCCGGTGCGGGTGGTTGCGCCGACGAGCGTGAAGCGCGGGATGGACAGGCGCACGCTGCGGGCGTTCGGCCCCTGGTCGATCATGATGTCAATCCGGTAATCCTCCATGGCCGAATAGAGGTACTCCTCGACGGCCTTGCCCAGGCGGTGGATTTCATCGATGAACAAAATATCACCGGCCTCGAGGTTGGTGAGCAGCCCGGCGAGATCGCCGGCTTTTTCAATAACGGGGCCGGAAGTGATGCGGACTTTCGATTTCATTTCCTCGCCGAGAATGAATGCGAGGGTGGTCTTGCCCAGCCCGGGCGGTCCGGAGAGCAGGATGTGGTTGAGCGCCTCCTTGCGCGCACGCGCCGCGCCGACCATCACGCGCAGCCGCTCGACGGTCTTCTGCTGGCCGGTGAAGTCCTCGAACGACGGCGGGCGCAATGCGGCCTCGACCGCCGCGCCGGCTTCACCCGCCGCCGGGCGGTTGAACTGCTCCTGCAGGACGTTGGCGGTTTTCGCGCCGGAAGGTTTTTCACTCATGCCGTGGACAGCAGTTAAGCGCACGCGCGCGGGCGCGCCAAGACGCAAAGAGGCGGGCGCTTCAAAGGTTGCGCGGGCGGCGAGGGCGCGCCATCATTTTTCTTCCGTACTCCATGAAAATCGCGAAAGACACTGAAATTCCCTCCGCGCTGGCGACCGCGCTGAAAACCAGCGCGACCGCCCAGAGAGCCTTTGAGCGTTTGAGCCCGTCCTGCCGGCATGAATACATCCAATGGGTCGCCCAGGCCAAAAAACCCGAGGCCCAGGCGCGCCGGGCCGAAAACGCGCTCCAGCAGATTATGGATTGGGGCCGGCGGCATCCGGCGAAGGTGCGTTAAGGATGGGTCGCCTGCACCTGAAGCTTTGCATAAAACGGACGGGAGTAGCCAATTCAGAAATGGCGGATGCATGAATCAATCCCGATATTTTGAGTCGGATGCCTTGGAATTGCGGGAGATTTAGTTTCCCAGCCCTTCGAGGCCAAGTTGCGTGGCGCGGCCGGGCACGCGGAAATCCGCGGCGTTGAGCTCCGGGAAATTGGGCACGAGGCCGGCCTTGCGGCAGGAGAGCGCGAACAACCCGGCGAAGGTCTCCGGCCACTGGCCTTCACCGGTGAAGCGGGTGCCGAAGCGGGCGTCGTTGAGCTTGCCCGGCCCACCGCGCAGGTCGCCGAGGCGTTCGACGATGCGTGCTTTTTTGCCGGGAAATTCGCGGTCGAGCCACGCGGTGAAGAGGTCCTTTACGCCGTAAGGCAGCCGCAGCACCATGTAGTGCGCGAACTGCGCGCCAGCCTGGGTGGCGGCGCCGACGAGGTCGGCCATCTCGGTGTCGTTGAGGCCGGGAATCATGGGTGCGAGGTTCACGCCGACGGGTACTCCGGCAGCGGCAAGGCGCGATACGGTGTCGAGCCGCTGGCGGGGCGAGGCCGTGCGCGGTTCCATCCGGCGGGCGAGGTCCGGGTCGAGCGACGTGAGCGAAATCATCACCACGACACCGCGCCATTGGGCCATTTCGCTGAGCACGTCAATGTCGCGCGCCACGAGGGCGTTTTTGGTGATGATGGCGGCGGGGTTGCGGAAGGCGGCGAGCACTTGCAGGCAGCGGCGGGTGATGCCGTAGCGCCGCTCGGCGGGCTGGTAACAGTCGGTCACGCCGCTCATGTTGAGGTGCTGCGGCTCCCAGCCGGGGTGGGAAAGGGCCTCGGCGAGCAGTTCGGGGGCGCGTTCCTTGACCATGATTTTCGTCTCGAAATCCAGGCCCGCGCTGAAGCCGAGGTATTCGTGGGTGGGGCGAGCGAAGCAATAGATGCAGCCGTGCTCGCAGCCACGGTAGGGGTTGAGGCTGTAGCGGAAGGGGATGTCGGGGCTGTTGTTTTTCGCGAGAATGCTTTGGGTGTGGTCGGGGAGGAAAACGGTGGGCACGCGGCGGGGTTCGCTCACGTCCTCCGGTGGCAACTGCTCCCAGTCCGGCACCGCGCCCGCCTGCTCGAAGCGGATGCGCGGGTTGTCCGGCGTGCCGCGGCCACGCACACTCGCGGCAGGCGGGGAAGCAGGAGTTTCCGGCGATTCCATAGTGAACATATTAGCACCTTTTGAGAGATTGGCAACTGCGAAGCGATCTCTTTGCGTTCCCGGCGAAAAAAATTTGTCCCGGTGGGCTAAAAGGCACAGCGTGGGCTTCACGAACGTTGCTTCCCGCGTAATGCCCGTGGCCACGCGTTCAATCTGCAGACAAATGAAAATATTGCGCTCAAGGTGGCGGCTGGGCCGAGGGGTGATTTACGCCGCAGCCATCCTGCTCGCCGGCTGCGCGAGCGCGCCGCCGCCGGTGGCCAAGATCGAGCTGACGGGTACGCCCGGCGCGCGCGTCACCGGCTATTACATCCAAAACGGCACGCGGGAGGAATTGAAGGGGACGTTGCCAATGACCCTCTACCAGCCGGGGGTTTCGCAACTGGCCGTGCGCAAGGAGGATCCGTCGAGCAGCCTCATGGTGCGCGCGAAGGACAGCAACGGCGCCACGTCCGCCAGCCTGCCGCCGGGCGACGACCACGGCCTGCGCCTGCAACTGGCCGGCGGCATGAGCGTGTCCGAGATTTCACCGGAGGAGTTGCTGGCGCCGGCGGCGAAGCCGTAGTTCAAAAAACAAAGCCGTTCAAAACCAAGTCGTGGTCCTCAGGCCGGAAATTCCGGATTCACTTCGAGAATCTGGCCGGGCTGGAGGGTGACGGCGCCGCCGATGGCGGGGATTTCATCGTTTTTGAGGATGCGGACGCTGATGGCGTCGGTGACGGAAGCCGGGGCGACCCAGCGCCATTGGCCGATTTCGACGAATTCCATGGGGACGCCCTTTTCGTGCGACAGGCCGGGTCCGTCGCCGCGCACATAGGGCTTATTGCCGATGCCGATGAGGACGCGGGCAACAAGCGTGGCGGCGGCTTCGGTTTTGGTGCTGCGCCGTCGGCGGGGCGGGACGACGGTTTCCAACAGCTCGGCTTGGGCGGGCGGGGTAGGCGTTGCAGAGTCAGGTTCATCAGCACGCAGGGCTTCAACTTTGGCGCTGGCGGTGTCTTCCTCTTCCGTGGGAGCGGAGGCATTTTCAGCAAGGCTTTCCTCCGGGGCCGGAATGTCGGCGACCGCCATCGTGGAAGCGCTTTCCGCCGTGGGATTGTCGCCGGTATCACTGGTGCTGGCGGTATCCGCGGCTTCGGACGACGAGGTGGGCGGCGGCGGGGCATTTTCGCCGTCAGAAGCGGGCTTGGGTTTGCGTCCGCGACGGGGGCGGGACTCGATGATGCGCGTCACAGCGGGCGAGTCCCCGGTTGGCTGCGCGGAAGAGAGAGCCTTGGCGAGCATTGAGCCGCCTTCTTCGGGCGTCTTTCCTTTGGCGGATGGCGAACCCTGCTCCGGCTCGGGCAGGCGGAATTGCGCGAGCAGGTGGGAGATGATTTCGAGCCGTTCGTGGATGAATTCGAGTGAGGCGAGGGTGGCGGGTTCAGGTCCGAGGGTTGGCTGGTCAGCAAGGGAGTCGAGCTTTTTGACGGCGGCGGCGATGGCGGTGACGGAAAGTTTTTCGAGCTGGCCGTTGCGGCGTTCGAGGTCGTCGTGTTCCATGGTGGACTGGATGGCGAAGGCGTCCTGGAAACCGGTGGCGGAGGCTTCGAGGCTCTTTTGGACAGCCTCGAGCGGAGCGAGCCGGGCGTCGAATTTTCGCGCAAGATTTTCGAGAGCAGCGGTGGCGCGCGCGGCGTGTTCCTGGGCCTCGATGGCGGTGCGCGCCTGCTTGCGGGTTTCGGCGTCGAGGGCCGAGAGGCGTTGAAAGTCCTCCGCGCGGGCCTGCTCCAACTCAAGGGCGCGCAGTTGCACGCCGGTCATGAATTCCATGACAAACGGCATGACAAAGAGAATCGCGCCCAAGCCGAGGGCGCCGAGGGTGAGCAGGGTTTGCAGCGGGCTGAGGGGCGCCTGCGTGGCCCACAGGCCGAGCGCGGCGGCCAGCAGCACGAGGTCGCCCAGGATGAACGGCCACTTTGCCACGGATGGCGAGGCCGGGGTGGTTTCAGGGACGGCGGGATCTTGGGCGGAAAACATGGAAAGGAGTGGCAAAAACGAGGAGCACACGCCGTGCCTGCCGCCGTGTGCCCGGGCTGGCCCACTTTAAGCGGAAACTAGCGTGAATATCCGGCAACGCAACTCCGAAACCCCTTTATTAGCCAGCTGGACAAAAGGCAGCGCGCTTAGCCCCATAACCGGTCTTGGCTCCGCCTCTAGCCTTCGGCGGATGGGAATCCGATGGACGGATTGCCTTGCGATTAGTTACTCGAGCTGTCGGAACTGCTTGAACTGCTCGAGCCGTTGTCCATGTCGTCGAAGCCGGGCATGCTATCCGAGGTGTCCGAGTCGCCGCCGTTCTTTTCCTTCTCGTCCATGGTGGCCTTGATGTCCGGTGGATCCTCATAGGGGCCGGCCACGATGGTGTCCCCGATTTTGGCCACCACATAAACGCCCTTGATCTCCTGCTGGGTGATGGATTTGGGCCCTTTGTTGCCGCCCTTTTTGCCGCCGCCCGAGCCGGAGCTGGTTTGCTGTTGCACCTGGTGAGGGACTTTGTTCGATTCGATGTTCTTGCTGGAATTGGCGGCCAGATCCACGGTTTCGGATCCCGTTATATCGTCAATGGTG
>JBEKZN010000140.1:0-5520 GCA_049509815.1 Opitutales bacterium | reverse complement strand
CCGGCGGTGATCAACGGGGCGTCGGATTTGTTGGTGAAGGTTTTGGGCGAGCGCGGGCGCCATGCACGGGCGGCGGTGGCGGTGGCGGGGCTGCCGCGCAACGCGGCGGTGGAAATTCAATGCGTCGTGGCGCTGCGCGCCTAGCGGAGGGAGGATGGAGCCGCGCCGTCGGAGGTCGGCGGCGAATTTTATTTTCCATGGCGACGCTGCTCAAACTGCAACTGGCCGAGGGCTTTCGCGAAGTGGCGGCGCGGAAGTGCGAGCGGCGTCTGGCATGGGAGGAGGACGGAGTGCTGCGGCTGGCGGAGACGGATTTTGCGTCGCCGCTGGCACTTGGAGGCATCGGCGGGGTGGATTGCCCGGTGGCGATGGACGGGGCCAACGGGCGCGGCTGGGCGTACTGCTGTCAATTTCGATTGGGGGCGCGGGATTTCAGCGAGATCCGCGAGTTCAACCTGGCGACGGGGCAGAGCCGGCGATTAGTGCGGCTGGGGTTGCACCAGTGGGCGCTGTGGCTGCTGGCGCATTGGGCTGAGCAGGAAGTGTTGCTGGCGCTGGTGGCGACGGACACGCGGTCGGCGGCGATTCACATCCGGCATCATTTGGCGCTGATCGAAACACGCACGGGTGCGATGCGGCTGGTGGCGCTGCCGCGCGATGCGTTTGTGCCGCTGGCGAGTTGCGCGCGGCGCAGGTGGCTGATTTTCCACGGAGCGGAAGGCACGCATCTGGTGTCGTTCAGCGGGCGCCGGCTGCTGACGTTACCGGCGGTGCGGGCGGCGAATGCGTTCGGGCCGCGGGGGCGCGGCGCGAGCATCCATCCGCAAAAGCCGCTGGCGCTGTTGGGCGGCGACGGGGTGTGGCTGTGGAACCTCGAGACGGGAGCGCTGCGGCAGTTGCGGGATCGCGGCCAATACCCAGTGTGGGGGCCGGATGGAAAAGGGTGCTGGTTTTCGGAGAGCAGCTCGGACCTGTTCGAGATGGACACGGAAACGGGTGCGGAGCGGCGGCTGCTGCGGGTGGCGGGAAATCCGTACCTAGAAATTAATTACGCGCGGCCGGTGGCGGCCAATGCCGACGGGACGTTGCTGACGCTGCCGTTGACGCGATTGCTCAAGGTGGATCCGCTGGCGGCCGGGCAGATGCCGACGCTGGCGCGGCTGCACCGGTTGTGCGTGGTGGATTTGACGGCGCGGGAGGCATGGATGGCGCCGGGGTACGCGCGCAACCTGGCGTGGGTCTGAATCAGACGAGTTTGAAGACGCGCTGGAGGCGCAGCAGTTGGAGCACGCCGATGACGGCCGGGCGCACGCGGCGAAGGGTCACGGGCTCGGCATCGTGCGGGAGGCGTTTTTGCACGCTGAGGAGGGCGCCAATGCCCGAGCTGTCAATCAGTTCGACGGCGGCAAGGTCGAGCACGACGCTGTCGATGCCCGGTTTCCAGGCGGCGTCGAGGGCTTTTTTGAAATCGGCGACGGTGGCGGCGTCGAATTGCGGCTCGGCAATGCGCACGCGCAGCTCCTTGCTTTCGGGGCGATGTTCAAAATGGTAGCCGGACATGCGGAGGAGGGGGATGGAATCTATATTAGACAGGGCGGGCGGGTTGACAATGCCAGGTGTTAAGCCGGGGGAAAACCGTCCGATAATTAGGTTAAGCATGATTCCGCTTTTTCGGCGTCCTCGGACAACCGAGGAGAGGCGGAGTCTTCTTCATGATGGACAAGCGTACCCCAGCGATTGTAAGCCTAACCGCGCCAGCGCGCGCGTGGGCGGTGCTCTTTGCGGGCGGCTTTTTTGACATGGATTTTCATGGCCAGCGATTGAATGTGCCGGCGGACTTGGCGCAATTGGACGGGTTGCGCGAGGCGTTTGGGGCGTTTTTGCTGGGCGCGGGCGTGAGCGCGGAGGACGTGGCGGGGTGGCAACTGGTTTTCACGGAGGCGGTGGTGAATGCGGTGGTGCACGGGAGCGCCAGTGATGCGGGGCACCAGGTGGAAGTGGTGTGGTCAGCGGGCGACGGCGGAGTGCGTCTGGAAGTGGCCGACCGGGGCAGCGGCCCGCCGGCGGCGGAGGCGGTGAGCTTGCCGGACGATCCTTTGCAGGGCGACGGGCGCGGCTTGTTTTTGATCCAGGAATTCTGCGACGAGGTGGAGCAATGGCGCGGGCCGGCAGGGTTCCGACTGGTGATGACGCGCGCGACGCCGGGGGCGCGGGCGCAGGCGGACGCGCCGGACGCGCTGCTGGAGTCCGCCCTGGCGGAAATTTCGCAATGCTACGAGAGTCTGGCGGGGTTTTACCGGCTGGGTGACGCGCTGATTGCAGCGGAGCATTTGCCGGATTTTTTTGCGAAGACGGTGGGCGACATCGTGAAGGTCGTGCCGCACGATCGGATCAGTCTGCGGTTTGGGCCGGCGGTGCAGGCGGGATTGCGCGCGGAACTGGCCAAGCTGCCGTATGCGAGCATGGAGATTGCGCCGGGCGGGATTGTGGAGCGGGCCATCAGCCTGGGGCGGGAAATGGTTTGGGAGGACGCGGTGGAAATCGCCGGGGATCCGAACTGGGACGGTTATGCGTGCGGGGTGTGCGTGCCGTTGCGGGCGGGAGGTGTCACGCTGGGGACGCTGGCGCTGGGGCGGCGGCGGCATCCTTACCTGGTGGCGGCGGAGTTGAGCACCGTGCGGACGTATGCGGATCTTTTCGGCATCGCCCTGGCCAACGCGAGCAACGCGCTCGTGCGCACGCGCGAGCAGCAGGCGCTGCGCGAGCTGGAAATCGCCGCCGCGATGCAGGATGATCTGCTGCCGCTGCCCAATCCGCCGGCGCAGCCGGGCTGGCGGGCGGTGGCGCGGCGCCGCAGCGCGCGCGCGGTGGCCGGCGATTATGCGGACGTGTTCGCCGCGCCGGACGGGGGGCTGCTGCTGGCGATGGTGGATGTGATGGGCAAGGGGATGCCGGCGGCGCTGTTCGCGGGGGTGGTGCGCACGGCGCTGCGCATCCATGTGGACATCGGCCGGCCGCTGGAGCGGCTGATTCACGACCTGAACCGCGTGCTGTGCCGCCAGACGGGCGAGCTGACGCTGTTTGCGACGTGCGCGCTGGTGCACGTTCTGCCCGGCCGGGAGAAGGCGCGCATCGTCAACGCGGGCCACTGCCCGGTGCTGTGGCTGGGGAGCGGGGTGGGCGAGCCGGCGCGGGAATTCGCGCCGTCGGGGCCGCCGCTGGGTTTGTATCCGGAAATTGAATACAAGGTGGAGGAGCAGGCGCTGGCGCCGGGCGACAGCCTGGTGCTGGTGACGGACGGGCTGTACGAGTGGGAAACGGGCGGCCCGGCGGAGGGCAACGGGGGCTGGCCGGCGCTGGTGGCACTGGCGCGCGCGCGGCGCGGGCAGGGGGGCGAGGCGCTGTGGGACGCGCTCCAGCAGCGAATTCGCGCCGCGGCGCCGGAGGACAGCGACCCGCGCGACGACCAAACCATGCTTTACTGGGAGAGACGCGCATGAAAACCGTGCTCATAGCCGACGACGATCCGGTGATGGTCAAGCTCATGGAGTTCAACCTCCGGCGGGCGGGGTTTGGCGTTTTGGTGTGCCGGGAGGGGTTGTCGGTGTTTGCGCGGGTGAAGGCGGAGCGGCCGGACTTGATTCTGCTGGATGTGATGCTGCCGGGGCGTTCGGGGCTGGAGCTGCTGCGGGACTTCAAGTCCGATGCCGAGCTGGCGCAACTGCCGGTGGTGGTGGTGACGAGCCAGGGCAAAAACAGCACGCAGGACGAGCTGCTGGCGGCGGGCGCGCTGAATGTTTTCACCAAGCCGTTCAGCCCGACCATGCTGATGGCGCGGGTGCGGCAGTTGCTGGACGAGCCGGCGACGGCACCCGCGGAAAAACCCTTTCTAAGCTGAGACCATGCCGATGAACCCAAGCCCCGAACCCGTGACGGCGATGCCAGAGCTGGATGCAAACCAGCCGCTCGTGGATCCGGCGCGGCTGCGGGAACTGGCGCAGATGGCCGGACCGGCCGAGAGCGCGAAGCTGTTGCAGGAATTGCTGGAGATGTTCCGCACGGAGTCAATTCCGCATGTGGCGCGGCTGACGGCGGCGTGGGCGGGCGGCGACGCGACGCTGGCGCGCAGCGAGGCGCATTACCTGGCCGGGAGCAGCGCGAACCTGGGGTTGTCGCGGCTGGCGGCGGGATTGCGCGAGTTGGAAGCGATGGCGCGGGAGGGGCGGCTACCGGCTTATGCGGACCTGGCCGGACTCTTGGATCAATGGCTGGGCGAGGCGTGCACCGCCTACGAAAAAGCCCGGACGGAACTGGCGTAGCCGGAATCGGGGCGGATCAATCGCCCAAGCCGACGAGGAGGCCGTCGCGCTGCATGATGGCGCGGGCCTGGGCGCTGCGGAGGTAGTTGAGGAAATTCCAGGCTTCATCGTAATTGGGGGCGTTGCGCGGGATGGCGGTGAAGTAGGTGATGGGCTCGTACGAGCCGGGGGTCAATGGGGCGAGGATGTGGATGTTTTTATCGGCGACGGCGTAGGTGGAATAGGTGATGCCGAGCTGGGCGCGTCCATCCTTGATGGCGGCGACCACTTCGGCTTCGCTGCCGACTTGGAGCAGCTTGGGTTCGATGTAGGTGGCGGAGCTGGTGTCGGCCTCGACGAGCGGCTTGGATTCGTGGTTGGGGATGAAATTGGAGTT
Organism: Opitutales bacterium; assembly: GCA_049509815.1. Lineage (GTDB taxonomy): Bacteria > Verrucomicrobiota > Verrucomicrobiia > Opitutales > JABDGR01 > CAZDAQ01. The sequence continues at coordinate 825 of JBEKZN010000140.1, read as the reverse complement.
GGTGAGGGATTGGTAGGTGAGGTAGCCGAGCATGACGTGGTTGGGGTCAACGACGGCGATCTGGCGCACCGACGGGTCGGTGAGGGCGGTCAGGTCGAGCGGGAGGGCGGAATCTTCGCCGGCGGCGACTACGAGCTGGTTGTCGGCCAGGCGGTAGCGACTTTTGGGAGCGATTTCATCGTGGGCGGAGAGAGCGTCGATGCTGGCGGAGCGGGCGGGGATGTAGAGATCGACGGCGGATTTCTGGAGATGCTTTTCGAGGCCGGCGGTGTTGTTGCTCGGAGGGCCCGCTGGAGCAGGCGGCGAGAACAAGCGCCGCAAAGAGGGCGACGGCCCAGGATTTGACGAAACGTGGCATGAGGGTTGGTAAGGGGCGGGCGTGCGCTTGGCAACGGAGAAAAACCCCGGGTCAGGCCGGCTCAGACCAGGCAGCGCAGGAAACCGCGGGTGAGGGCGGGTTGATCGAGGTCTTCGCCGATGAAGACAAGGGTGTTGCGCCGGGGTTCCGGGCCCCAGGGGCCGGCAACGTCGCCGCTGAAGAGCTGGTGGACGCTTTGAAGGAGGTATTTTTCGCGGACGCCGCGGATGGCGAGGAGGCCTTTGAGGCGGTAGAGTTGGTCGGAGTGTTTGGCGAGGACGTCCTCGATCCAGGCGTTGACGCGGTCGAGGTCGAGCTCGCCGTTGACCTGGATGGTGAAGGAGGCGACGCGGGAGTCGTGGGTGTGCTGGTGCTTGAAGCGTTCGAGGCGGGCGGGGGTGAAGGCGCGGCCTTCGCGAGTGAGGCCGCCGCCGTGCGCGGTGGGGTCGTGGTGGGCGAAGAGGATG
>JBEKZN010000014.1:0-11597 GCA_049509815.1 Opitutales bacterium | reverse complement strand
GCTACCGGGCGTCCGGTTGTATGTGAAATCGCCGACGGCATTCCTGTCTCATCCTATCTCGAATGATGACGAACGCTCTCCCTCCGGCAAGCCGAAGTTCGCCCGCTCGCGGCTTGCCTGCCTCGCCCCGCTGGTCAACATGCCGGGCGTGACCGCCCACGAAATCGCCGCCCTCACCGCCGCTGCCACTGCGGCCGGAGCCGTCAACGCCATTGCCGGCGGGGGCACTCTCATCACCTTTCCCGTGCTGCTGTTTTTCGGCACGCCGCCCGTCATCGCCAACGCCACCAGCACCTTTGCCCTCGTCTTCGGCACCGCCGGCAGCCTCTACGGCTACCGTGAGCACATCGCCGAGGTGAAACCCTGGCTGTGGCGCTTTCTGCCCGTTTGCCTGCTCGGCGGTTTTCTCGGCGCCTTCCTGCTCACCCGCACCACCAACGAGACCTTCGCGCGTCTCGTGCCCTACCTCATTCTCTTTGCCACGCTCCTGTTCCTCGCGCAGGGCACGTTCTCCCGGCTGGCCCGCTACGAAGCCCGCCACACTCCGCCCCGCGGCGCCCTCTGGACTGCGCTTGTTTTCCAACTCGGCGTCGCCATTTACGGTGGCTTCTTCGGCGCCGGCATCGGCATCCTCATGCTCGCCTCCCTCGGCTTTCTCGGGCTCACGCACATCCACCAGATGAACAGCCTGAAAACGCTCCTCGGCTCCAGCATCAACCTCGTCGCCGCCCTCTGGTTCATCGCCTGCGGCTTCGTCAACTGGCCCCGCGCCATCCTCATGACCGCCGGCGCCCTCGTCGGCTACTACCTTGGCGCCCACTTCGCCCAGCGCATTCCTCAGCGCCATGTGCGCCGCCTCATCACCGCCGTCGGCCTGACCATTTCCGCCGTGCTTTTTTACCAGCAAATGCGCTGAGCGATCCGGCTTTTGGCTTGCTGGGGGCCGCAGCGCACCGCTCTAATATGGCCTCATGGCCGAGTATTACATCCGCCAGCCCGGCACCGAGGAAGCCCGCGGACCGTTCGACGAGGACAAGATGACCTCCCTCGCCGAAGCGGGGCAGATTACCCGCGAAACCCTCTATTACGAGGAAGCCGGCAGCAATTGGGTGCCCATTGGCGGCAATCGCGGCCTGGTGACCCTCCTTTTTCCCGAACGCAAGAAACTCGGCCTCAAAAAAGAGCGCGACGACATCAAATTCATCAACAAGCCCGAGCAGGCCGCCGCTCCCGTCATCACCGTGGATCAGATGCTCGCCGCCGCCGAAGGCGAGTCCAAGGAAACCAAGCACCTCACCCGCCAGCGCAAAATGGAGGAGAAAGCCGGCGCCATGGCGCTGCCGGTGCTCACGGTGATGATGATCCTCAGCGGCCTTTCCAACAGCCTCCCGTACGTGGATCTGCTCCGCGACGTCGTCACCAATCACAAATGGCTCAGCATCTTCCAGCAGCCCTTCGCGGTCGTCGGCGTTTTTGATTTTTTCCTCGCGCTGTGCCTCTTTCTCAATGTCGCAAAAGTTTTCCCCGTCGTCCGATTCCGGGCCATGCTCGGCCTGGGCTACTTCGGCTACTACTATTGGTCGCTGGGCGACCCGCAGGGGCTCATCGCCGCCCTCGCCGCCGGCCTCGGCCTGTTTGTCTGCACCATCACGCTCAACCTCTACCTCATGATCGTGTTCGCCCTGCTCGGCGTGCTCGGCATGGGCTCTCTCGCCTGGCTGGCCTGGACTGCCAGCGGCTCCTGATTCGCTTCGCCCATCTCCGCGCATGTCGGATCCCGCCCCCACTCCCAACCCCGGTTTCCTGCGGCAGTGCCGAAACCTGGTCTATGACGACATCTGGCACCACACGGCCCTGTCCGAACACACCCTGCGGGGCCGCTGCTACGCTTTTCTGCGCATTTGCAGCATCAGCGTGCAAGGCACCTTCAAAAACAAAATTTTCGTCGAAGCCGCCGCCCTCGGCTACTACTCGCTCATCTCGCTCGGCCCGCTCGTTTCGCTCGCCATCATCATCTCCAGCTTCTTCGTCCAGAAAAACGGCGATGACCTCGCCACCCAGTACCTCAATCGTCTGATTCTCTACATCGCGCCCCCCGTCAGCGAACTCGGCCGGCAGGAGCAGCAATCCTACGACGAACACGCCGCCGAAAATTCCGCCGAAACGCCGCCGGAAACCCCTGCGCAGGCCAACCTCACGGCCCAGGTCGCGGCTCCGGATGGCGGCGCTCTCGCCTCCTCCGCCGCGTCCCCCACCCCTTCGCTACTGCAAAGCGGCGGCCAGCCCCTGCTGATTACTCCGCCCGCCGTGGACGGCCGCCCCGCCGTCGGCGCCGACAATTTCAATCCTGCGCTCGTCAGTGTCCTCAAAAAAATGATCAACAGCGCGAAGTCCGGCAAAGTCGGCGCACTCGGCCTCGCCATCCTCGTCTTCATCTGCATCCAGCTCATCATCACGATCGAAAACACCTTTAACAGCATCTGGGGTGTTCGCCGCGGCCGCAGCCTTTCCCAACGCATCGTCTTGTACTGGGCCATCATCAGCCTGGGCACGCTCGTCGGCTTCACCGCCGGCACCCTCCTTTCCGCCGCCACCATCGCAAAAAAGATCTCCAAGCTCCCCGCCGACTTCCAATTCCTCAAGCTCTACGGCATCGCTCCTCATCTGCTCTCCTTTCTGCTCGTCGTCGGCCTGCTCGCCGTTTTCTACCGCTTTATTCCCAACACCACCGTCCGCTGGCGCCCCGCGCTCCTCGGCGGATTCATCACCGCCCTCCTGCTCACCCTCAACAATTTCCTCTCCTTCCTCTACGTCAACAAAGTCATCAGCAGCGCCAGCCTCTTCGGCTCCATCGGCATTTTCCCCGTGCTCATGTTCGGGCTCTACATCTTCTGGCTCCTTATTCTCCTTGGCGGCCAGCTCACCTACGCCGTCCAAAACGCCAATTTCGTGACCGATGACCGCCTTTGGAACCAAGTCAGCCCGCGCGTCCGCCGCCTCGTCGGACTCGCCGCTTTTCTCGGCGTGGCCCGCGCCTTCTTGCGCAATGAGGCCGAACCCTCGGCCAACGACCTCATCGAACGCCTCCGCGTCCCCGGCAACATTCTCAACGAGTCACTGACCCGCCTCTGCGACCTTCGCCTCCTCAGCCCGATTGACACCCTTGACGAGCACGGCCGGCAACTCGTCCGCTACCAGCCGGGCCGCGCCCTCGACCGCCTCACCCTGGGCGAATTCCTGCGCGAATGGGACAACCTCGGCAATTGCGAAAGCGAAGGCATCCTCAACTCGGCGGATCCTGTTATCCCCGTTTATGTTGAAACCATCCAGCGCTTCGAGGCCAGCGCCGACTTGCAACACACCTTCAACACCCTGCTCGTCGAAAACGAAAAAATCGAACCCGCGCGCCCGCGCGTTCCCCTCCGCTCCGGCGTTACCTCCCGGCCTTGGCCCGGCGCTTAGATCAGCCCCGCGGTCCGGAACGAAAAATAACCGTGCCCCAGCGGATCCGCTCCCGGCTGGCCCAGGATGATGTGGTCCAGCAGCTCGATGCCCACCACCGCCGCGGCGTCGCGCAACTGCCGCGTGATGTCCACGTCCGCCTTGCTCGGCGCCGGGTCTCCGCTCGGGTGATTGTGCGCCGCCACAATCGCGCTCGCCCCCACCCGGATCGCCTCGCGAAACACCTCCCGCGGGTGCGCCAGGCTGCTCGTCGCCGTCCCCGACGTGATCTCCACCCGCTTTATCAGCCGGTATTTTCGGTTGAGACAGGCGATCCAAAACTTCTCCACCTCCAGCCCCGCCACCACCGGCTGGAAATGCCGGAACACCGCCTCCGGCGTCATCAACGCCTCCGGCTCCCGCGCCGCCGCCTGCGCGACCACCCGCCGCGCCACCTCCAGCACCGTCACCAGTTGCAGCGCCTTCACCCGGCCAATCCCCTTCACCCGCCGGAAGTCCTCCGCCTGCCACGACAGCAATTCCGCCAGCGAGCCGGCCTCCGCCAGCAGCGCCCCGGACACCTTCAGCACATCCATCCCCCGGCTGCCGCTGCGCAACAGCATCGCCAGCAGCTCCGTGTCGCTCAACGCCGCCGCACCCAGCGCCTCCAGCCGCTCCTGCGGCCGCTCGCCCGGCGCCATCTCCCGCAACGTCGGTGCCGTCTCCCGCACCACGCGCTCGCTCGCCGGCGCCAGCGCCGGCCGGTAAACCCGCGGGGTAACTGGCGGAGTTGTATCCATCAGCATGACTGCTTAACCGCCCGCGCCGCCGCGCGCGAGCCGGAAAATTCGCCGTTCCTCACAAACCCGCCAGGTTCGCAAAGAGCATGTCCAGTTTCCCCGCGTCCTTCACCCCCGGCGCGCTTTCCACCCCGCTGTTGACGTCCACGATGCGCGCCTGCGTCGCCTGCACCGCCGCCCGGATGTTCTCCGGACGCAACCCACCCGACAGCACCCACTCGTGTTGCGGATGCGCCTCGTACAACGTCTTGAAATGCGGCCAGTCCCCCGTGCGCCCGGTCCCGCCGTAAGTGCCTTTCTGGTAGGTATCCACCAGCAACGTTCGCGCGGCCGCCAGCGCCGCAGGAGGGAACGGCGTGCCCGACGGCAGCCGCGGCGCCAGCCACAACCGCTCGCTTCCGACTTCGTTGGCCCAGCGTTCCAGCGCCGTTTCCGGCGTTTCGGCGGGATCGTAATGCACTTGGAAAAAATCGAACCCCAACGCCTCGAGCTTCTTCAACATCCCCGGCGCCGGCGCCACTTCCACCGCCACCCGCTTGCCCACGGGTATCGCGGCCAGCAGTCCCGACAATCTCTCTTCCGGCATCCGCCGCGGCGACTTTGGGTAAAACACCACGCCCATGTAATCCGCCCCCAGTTCACGCGCCAGGCGCACGTCTTCCAGCCGGGTCAATCCGCAGATCTTGATTCGGGGGCGCATGGCGGGAAAACGAGGCCGACGACGCGGGAAAATCCCGCCGACCGGCCGAGCCTCAATGGGTCGGTTGGCGATGTGGCATTGTATGAAAGCCATAATGGGAAATCCAACCTAATTTGGTCGGCGAAGTCTCCCCCGATCATCAGGTTAGGACACCGTCCAAGAAACGGCTAAATCGCGTTTTTAGCATGAACCAAGCCATCTGTTGGGTAATTTCCCCCATGCACGCGCATTCACATTTATTTTACGCAGGCTTGGCTAGCCGCACCCTCACCGCTTCGACCAGACCGTCCAGCGAATGCTCCGGCGCCTCCACGTCCACCGCCAGCCCATGCGCCCGCAACGCCGCTGCCGTCTGCGGTCCAATCGCGCACGCCAGCGGACGTTTTGCCCCTGCTATCGGCATCAGTTGCCGCGCCTGTTTGGCAAACGATTCCACGGTGGACGAACTCGTGAACGCTATCGCATCCGCCCCTCCCTCGCGAAAAGCCTGCGCCGCCGGCTCCTTTGCCAAATCCGTCAACTCAGTCCGGTAAACCTGCAAAATGTCCACAATCGCGCGCCCTTCCGTTTCCAGCTTCTTCACCAAATCGTCGCGGTTCCGGTTGCCTGTCACCACCAGCACCCGCAGGTTTTCAATCGAACTGTGTGCCAGGAGCGCGTCCGCCAACGCCTCGGCCGTGGCCGTCGCCGGCATCACCTCCACCTCCAGATGATGCCGCTCCACCTCCCGTGCCGTCGCCGGTCCCACGCACGCAAACTTCACCGGCCCCAGCACGCGCAGGTCCTTGTGCCGCTTGAACAACTCTTCGAAAAATCCCCGCGCTCCGTTCGGGCTTGTGAACACCGCCCAATCGTACGAGGCCAGCTCCGCAAACACATCGTCCGCCGTCGCCGCGTCCACCTCCGGCGTCACCTGAATGAGCGGCAGCTCCAGCACCTCCGCGCCAAGCTCCTCGAATTTTTTCCGCAACTCCCCCGCCTGCTCCTTCGCCCGCGGCACCACGATGCGCCGCCCGAACAACGGCCGCGCCTCCAGCCAACCGATGCCTGCCGCCGCCTTCACTGCCGCCCCGATCACCACCACCGCCGGCGCGCCCAGCCCCGCTTTCGCCACTGCCGACGCCAATTCGCCCACCGTCGCGAACAAGGTCCGCTGCTTCGGCGTCGTCGCCCACTGCACGACCGCCGCCGGTGTGTCCTCCGCCAGGCCCCCGGCGCGCAAGTCAGCCACAATCCGCTCCAGTTGCCCCATCGCCATGTACAGGCACAACGTCCCGCCCAGCGACCCGAACTTCTTAAAATCAACCCGGAACTCGTGCTTTTCCGGATTCTCGTGCCCGGTGATGAAGCACAGCGACGACGCAAAATCCCGGTGCGTCAGCGGAATCCCCGCGCACGCCGCCGCCGCCAGCGCCGCCGTCACACCCGGCACGATTTCAAACGACACCCCGTCCTGCGCCAGCCGCCGCGCCTCTTCGCCCCCGCGGCCGAAAATGAACGGATCGCCGCCCTTCAACCGTACAACGACCTGGCCCCCGCGCGCGCGCGCCACGATCAAGTCCTCGATCTCCTCCTGCGGGATTGCGTGCACATGCGGATCCTTCCCCACGTAAATCAATTCGCATCCCGCCTTCACCCACGCCCGCAACTCCGGGTTCACCAGCCGGTCGTACACCAGCACGTCGCACCGCGCGATCAACTCGCGCGCGCGCAACGTCACCAGCCCCGGATCACCCGGCCCGGCACCGACGAGATAGACTTGTGCGGACATGATGTGCAGAATAATGGAGGCCCGGACAGAATCGAAACCATTCTGCCCCGCGTTTTAACCGGCCCGGAACCACCCTTACTTCACATACGCCGCCTGCGCGCCCTTGATGTTGCGCTTCGGCACCCACGGCATCAGCGCCCGCAGCCGCTGCCCGGTCTTCTCGATCGGGTGTTTTTCGCCCTCGGCCAGCAACCGCTTGTAGTTCTTCAGCCCGGTCTTGTACTCCTTGACCCATTCCTGGGTGAACTTGCCGGTCTGGATTTCCTTCAAGATCTGCTTCATGGCGGCGCGCGACGACTTGTTGATCACCCGCGGCCCGCGCGTGATGTCCCCGTACTTCGCCGTCTCCGAAATCGAGAAGCGCATGCCGGACACGCCCGACTCCACCATCAGGTCCACGATCAGCTTCAACTCGTGCAGGCACTCGAAGTACGCCATCTCCGGCTGGTAGCCGGCCTCGACGAGCGTCTCAAAACCCGCGCGCACCAGCTCGCTGGCGCCGCCGCAGAGGACCGCCTGCTCGCCGAAGAGGTCCGTCTCGGCTTCCTCCTTAAAGCTCGTCTGGAGCACGCCCGCGCGCGTCCCGCCGATGCCCTTGGCCCACGCCAAGGCGATTTTCTTCGCGTCCTTCGTGGCGTCGCGGTGAATCGCAATCAGCGCCGGCACGCCCTTGCCCTCGAGGTACTGCGAGCGCACGATGTGCCCGGGCCCTTTCGGCGCCACCATGATCACGTTGACGTCCTTGGGCGGATGGATCAGCCCGAAATGAATGCAAAGCCCGTGCGTGAATAGCAGCGTCTTGCCCGGCGCCAGGTTCGGCGCGATGTCCTGCTCATAAACCGACGGCTGCTTCATGTCCGGCAACCCGACCATGATCACGTCCGCCTTCTTCACGGCCTCGCCGGTCGGGTAAACCTCGAAGCCCTTTTCCCCGGCGATTTTCCACGACTGGCTCCCCGGGTACAGCCCGATGATGACGTGCGCCCCGCTGTCCTTCAAATTCAGCGCGTGGGCGTGGCCCTGCGAACCGAACCCGATCACGGCAAGGGTTTTGTTTTTGAACACGCCGAAATCGGCGTCGTTGTCGGTATAGACTTTGGCTGGCATAGTTTTTGAAAGAGTTAATCCACAGATTGCACAGATTGGCACAGCACAGGGCAGAGGAAAATCTGTGTCAATCTGTGAAATCTGTGGATGAAATGCTGACTTCGTTCAGCCCCCGCGCGGCAGCGCCAGGTTGCCCGTCCGCGCCAGCTCCTTGATCCCAAACGGCGAGATGATCTCCAAAAACGCCTTGATCTTCGTGTCGTTGCCCGTGCACTCGAGGATGATCGTGTTCGGCGTCACGTCCACCACCTTGGCCCGGAAAATCGCCGCGATCTCGATGATCTCCGACCGCGTCTCGCGCGTGCACTCGAGCTTGAGCATCACCAGCTCGCGCGCCACGAACGGCTCGCCGCGCGAAAAGTCGGTCACCTCGATCACGTTCACCAGCTTCTGCACCTGCTTCACGGCCTGGTCCAGCGCCGTCTCGTCCGCCACGATGGACACCGTGATCCGCGACAGCTCCGCGTTGTGCGTCGGCCCGACATTCAGCGTCTCGATGTTGAAGCCGCGGCCGGAAAACAGCCCCGCTACGCGCGCCAGGACGCCGAATTTGTTCTCAACCAGGAGGGAAATGGTGTGTCGCATGACGGCAACGATGTTCACCCCGTTGATGGTGGACGGCACAGGACTCGAACCTGTGACTTCCTGCGTGTAAAGCAGGCGCTCTAACCAACTGAGCTAGCCGTCCACAGCGGGGCGAAACTCGCTATAATTGCAGCCCCCGGCCCCGACGCAAGCCGATTGTCAGCCTCCCGACCCCGCTCCCTACTGCTGGGTCGGCACAATCACTGGCACGTAGCTAAAATGCCCATCCTCAGAGACATACAGCACGTTGGGCTTCCCAAGCACCAGCAACGCCCGCATCTCCCTCAAGCTCGCCACCGGGCGCCCGTTCACCGCCAGCACCACCGCACCCTCCGTTAACTGATCAGCATAGGGCGAATCATTGTCCACATTGGTGACCACCACCCCGATCAGGTTGCCCGGAATATTGTATTTGTTGTGCAAGGCCGTCGTGAGCGGCTCCAGCGTCAAGCCCTCCAGCAACGACGACGGCGCGGCCGCCGGGCTGGGCACGCTGTAGCCATTCCGAGCCGGTGGCTCGGCGTTTGGCAGCGGGCCCCCGGCCGACGCATTGCTGTCCGCCAGCCGCACCTGGATCACCTGTGGCTGGCCCTCTCGCAGCACTGTCAAGCTCACCAGCGTGCCCGGCTCGTTGCTCGCCACCAAAAAGCGCAACTTGTCCGTTGAGTCCACGTCCTGGTCGTTCATCTTCACCACCACGTCGCCCGGCCGCATTCCCGCCAACTCCGCCGGCATGTTTGGATCCACCGCATTAATCAATGCCCCGTGAGTCGAAGGCAGTCCCAGCCCCTGCGCCAGGTCGCGATCCAGGTCCTGGAGGTGCACACCCAAATACCCGCGCCGCACCATGCCATAGTCCGCCAGGTCGTGGATCACCTGTCGCAGCAAGCTCGACGGAATCGCAAACCCGATGCCGATGCTCCCGCCCGAGCGTGAAAGAATCGCCGCGTCCATGCCCACCTGCCGCCCCTCCGCATCCACCAGCGGGCCGCCCGAGTTCCCTGGGTTGATGGACGCGTCCGTCTGGATGAAATTCTCAAAGCTGGTGTCCGACGCCCCCGAGCCGTCTGTTCCCTGCTCCTCGTCCAACAGACCCAGGTTGCTGCGCCCGGTCGCCGAAACAATCCCGTGCGTCACGGTAAAGCCCACGTCCATGGGATCACCCACCGCGAAAACCACGTCGCCGACCTTCAGCTTGTCGCTGTCGGCGAGCTTGATCGTCGGCAATCCCGTCGCGTCGATCTTGATTAGCGCAATGTCCGTTTTCTCGTCGCTGCCGATGACCCGCGCATCAAATTCCCGCCCGTCCGCCAGCTTCACATGAATCCCGTCGGCCGGACGCCCGTCCGGCCCCGTGATCACATGGTGGTTCGTCAAAATATAGCCATCCGGGGTGATGATCGAACCCGACCCCACCCCGTACTCCACCTGTCCCGAGGGCGTGTTCCCGTAATAACGACGCAGAAACTGCCGCATCCGATCATCCATGTTGCTCCCGCCCGACACGTTGACCGTCGGCGAGACGCTCACCACCGCCGGCACCACCTTGTCCAGCATGTCCGCGTAGCTCACCGGCTCGCGATTGGTTCGATCCAGCGGCGAAGCATCATAATCAAAGGCCACCGCGCTCTTGTCACCCAAACTGGCCGCAGTGGTCGTCTCGGCGGCGCGCAAACCAAGTAAACCAACCAGCAGGGTCAGACCTGCCGTCGATCCCGCCATGGCCTGAAAAAATGAAAGCTTTTTCATGACGTTTCTTTTCTGGAATTGTAATCCGAAAATAAGAGAACGCAAAAGCTCATTTTGTTCCCGAAAAAACGGCTCTTTCGTGCTTCATCTTTTTAACGCTTTAATCGCGGCAACGTTTCAGTCTTTCTTCGCTATTTCCATTTTCCTCTTCCGTTTTTCGGATGCCCTCATTGCTTCACTTCCGACCCGCAATCCAGCATGTCCTTTCCCCAGAATGGATTGCGCAATGGCGCGGCGCTTTGCACCCATTTCCCGTTGGCCGGGTCCGTCGTCATCGGGCAGTAATAAATCATCACCTTGGCCAGATCGGGGTCTCCCGCGCGCGCCTGCAACACCACCTGCGCCAGCGCGTCGCTCACCTTCACATACGCTGAGCGCGCGTGCGTCAAATCCGTCGCCTTCCCCAGATCCGGCCAGCCTTGCACGGCCGTCTGGATCGCCCCTTGAAAGCCCCCATACCCAAACTGCTTTTGCAACTCCCCCAGTGCCACAAACAGCCCCTCCTTCGCCTTGACCCACACCCCCCAATCCTCCCCCGCCAGCGCCGCCGACGCCGCGCACTCGGCCTGGGTGATCCCCTGCAACGCCGCCAACTGCTTTTCCGAGTACGATGGAGCCGGTGCCGCCGACCCATTGCCCGCGGCGGTCGCATTCCCCGCCGGTGCCGGATCCGCGAGCACGCCATTGGTGCCGCCAACGATCAACCCCAGCCCAAAAACCACCCATGGTGCAAGTCGGCGCATTGAATGAATATAAAATGCGCGATCTTCGCATCCTGTCAACCCGCCCTCATTGCTTGCAAGAGGTCGATTTGCCATCATGGCTCGCGTTCAATTCCAGACCCCACAGCCATATTTCCTCTGCTCAAATCGCCCGCGCGCGTCCCATACCCTGGCCACAAATCGTCTGGCTTGTTTGCGCGTGGGGTAATTTCATTGATCATAAAGACGCGATCTCGTGTTTTTTGCATCAAACGGATGCCGCGCCTGTTACTACCATGGCATGCCCCGATTGTCCTGCAGCTTGTTCGTTCCCGCTCATTTTCTGGCCGCATTTTTATTTCCCTAATAATCCAGTCTGTCCCGCGTCTTAACCCCTGAGCGCCTCTCGCGCCCGGCCCGACGGAAAAGGCCCGGCGCCCGAAGCCCACTCTGCATGGAGACCATTCCTCCGACCGAGGGAGCCGCCTCCCAGCCGGCGCCACCGCGCACGCTGGAACAGCTCTTTCGCGCCCTCGAGGCTCCCCTCCTAGCTTACGCCATGCGCCTCACCCGCCAAGCCGAAGCCGCCCAGGACTGCGTGCAGGAAGCCTTCCTGCGCCTCCACCCGCGCCTGGCCGCCGGCGAGGTCCGCGAACCCGCCGCCTGGCTCTACCGCACCATCCACAACCTCGCCATCTCCCATTACCGCGCCAGCCAGCGCCTCGTTCTCCTCGAAACCACCG